>NZ_JADEWT010000003.1 GCF_015207505.1 Tychonema sp. LEGE 06208 | reverse complement strand
TTAGTCATTAGTCATTAGTCATTAGTCATTAGTCATTAGTCATTAGTCATTAGTCATTAGTCATTAGTCATTAGTCATTAGTCATTAGTCATTAGTCATTAGTCATTAGTCATTAGTCATTAGTCATCAGTGCTGTCGCCTCCGAGCTTTCCGTACAACGTCATCAGGAAGAAGGAAGAAGCGATGGCTGTCACAAGCTGGCTATGCCAATTTCCCACTAAATTTAATAAAGTAGCAAAAATAGCAGAAGTTTCTCTCAAGTATGCCCATCTATCTTTCAGCGCTACTGTTCGGGACATCGTTGAAGCAAGTCACAACGGTGATTTTTTTTTTGACCGCAGATGATAGCAGATTAACGCAGATTATTTTGAGGATTTCTGGGTTTATTTGCGATATTTTTCCTTCTGCATATTCTTTTTGACAACCCACAATATAAACCAAATAACAATAATCACCACAACTATTTTGGAAACCGGGTCTAGATATTCCTCTACCAGCGTATAATTTTGCCCTAGTTTATATCCGGCAAAAGTCAGGAAACTTACCCATAAAAGAGTGCCTCCTGTTGAGTATAGTAAAAAAGGAATTAAAGGCATATTATTGATGCCAGCGGGCAGGGAAATCAGGGTGCGAACTCCCGGTACGAGGCGACACAAAAATACGGCTTTGTTGCCGTGTCTGGTAAACCATCTATTTGCTTTGTCAATATCGGCGCCGGATACTGCGATCCATTTGCCGTATTTGTCGGCTAAATCCCTCAAGCGTTCTTCGCTCAATAATTTACCCGCATAGTACCAGGGAAGGGCTCCCAGAATTGTACCGATCGTACCTGCTGCGATCGCCGGTGACAACTGCATATCGCCCTTGAATGCGGTGAATCCTGCCAGGGGCATAATCAATTCTGAGGGTATGGGCGGGAAAAGGTTTTCCAAAAACATCAATAGGCCTATTCCCAGATAGCCCATCGACTCCATTGTGCTAGTTATCCATTCAACCATTTTGATTTAATAATTGGTAAGAGGTACAGTCATTAGTCATTAGTCATTAGTCATTAGTCATTAGTCATGTTTTTGTGTCTCAGAAAGTCCAACGTCCAACGTCATGTTTTGCCAGCTTAAGAGTTCGCGAACGTTATTAGTTATCAGGAAGAAGTCATCAGGAAGAATAAACAATGAATTGCTCGTTCCCAGGCAAAGCCTGGGAACGCATATATAGAATAGAGGCTCGGCCTCGACTCCGAACCAGGGATGTAGAGCCTCCGTCTATTCATTCCTAGGCTCGGCCTAGGAACGAGGAGCTATGATTAAGTTCCCGAAGTCCAGGAGTTGGTGTACTCAATTTGCTCGGCTGTCAAGGTATCAATGTGAATTCCCATTGCTTCCAATTTGAGACGCGCAATTTCCTTGTCAACATCAACAGGAATTGAATGAATTCCTGCTTCTAACTTGCCTTGGTTTTTGACTAGATATTCAGTGGCTAAAGCTTGGTTAGCAAAGCTCATATCCATGACGGCGCTAGGATGTCCTTCGGCTGCTGCCAAGTTGATCAAACGGCCTTCGCCCAAGACAATAACCGACTTGCCATTGTTGAGGCGGTATTCTTGGGTGAAAGAGCGAACTGTTTTCACGTCGGTGCTTTTTGCGCCGAGGGATTTGAGGTCGATTTCAATGTCAAAGTGACCGGAATTGCAAACCATTGCGCCATCTTTCATGGTGTCGAAATGTTCGGCACGGATGACGTGTTTGTTGCCGGTAACGGTGATGAAGATATCGCCGACTTGTGCTGCTTCGTCCATTGGCATGACGCGGAAACCGTCCATCACTGCTTCGATCGCCCGAATCGGATCGATTTCGGTGACAATTACGTTAGCGCCCATGCCGCGGGCGCGCAGTGCCGTGCCTTTGCCGCACCAGCCGTAACCTGCAACCACAATATTTTTGCCGGCCAACAAGATGTTGGTAGCCCGGATAATGCCATCTAGGGTAGATTGACCGGTGCCGTAGCGGTTGTCGAAGAAGTGCTTGGTGTCTGCGTCGTTGACGTTCATGGCGGGGAAAGTCAGCACGCCGTCTTTCAACATGGCCCGCAGGCGCACGATGCCGGTGGTGGTTTCTTCGGTGGTTCCGATCAAGTCGGCAATTTGGTTCGGGCGGTGCTGGATCAGGGCTGCTACTACGTCGCTGCCGTCGTCGATGATGATGTTGGGGCGGTGGTCGAGGGCTGTGTTAACGTGCCGTTCGTAGGTAGCCGCGTCTTCTCCTCTGAGGGCGAAGACGGAAATGCCGTAGTCTTCAACTAAGCAAGCGGCTACGTCATCTTGGGTGCTTAAGGGGTTGCTAGCGATGAGTAGAGCGTCTGCGCCGCCCATTTTCAGGGCGATCGCCAAATGGGCTGTTTCTGTGGTTACGTGGCAGCAAGCTGAAATACGGATGCCTGCGAAGGGCTTTTCTTTAGCGAAGCGTTCTTGAATTTGGCGCAATACTGGCATTTCGCGGCCGGCCCACTCGATGCGTTGCTTCCCCAAGGGGGCGAGGGACAAGTCTTTTACTTCGTGTTTAATCTTGACGGATGTAGCTACCATGTATGTTATTTTCCAGAAATCATCAAACTCTGTTAGTTTTAGCAGATTTACCTATCTGCGGGCAAGTGCTAGGATTTTATTCGATCGCCCTGCACGCTGCTAATCTTAAATTTTGATGGTATTCGATCGACCAATTTGCGATCGTAGCCGGGGTTCACCAGCACAGCAGAGTCAGTCAATTTTAGATTAAAAAATTGAATAATCAGAGATTTACTCCACAGATGGATCTGGGATATTTAAATGTGGCAGACAATTTCGGTCTAGGGCGGAGTCAATCTTTTTTGTCAGCGCGGCGTTCTTGGACTATATGAATAATCGAAGGCACAAAAGAAAGTACAATTATTCCGCAAACAATCGGCAGTAAATATTCATCAACTCTCTCAGGAGGAATCATCTTTCCCAAATAGAAACCCATCAGCGTTAACCCCACCGTCCACAAAAACCCACCGATCAGGTTATAAAACATAAAAGTTTTGTATTTCATTGCCGCCACTCCCGCCACTATCGGGGCAAATGTGCGGACAATTGGCGTAAATCTCGCCAGTACAACAGCTTTTTGACCGTGTTTTTCGTAAAAATTTTCGGTTTTTTCTAAATATTCTTTTTTAAACAGCCACGAATCTTCCTGATTAAATAAGCGGCGACCCCAACGGTGTCCGGTTGCATAGCCAACATTATCGCCAGCCACAGCGCAGACAAAACACCCAAAAATTAGCGTCCAAATATTCATAGAGTTGGGCCCGGACGCTACAATTCCAGCAGCAAACAACAAGCTGTCTCCCGGCAGAAAAAAACCGAACAGCAATCCAGATTCGGCGAACACAATACCCCAAATTCCCAAATAACCGAAGGTTTTAATCAGTTGCTGCAAATCAAAATTCATTTTTTTGTTTTTCCGGGGAATTAACTAATATCATGTCCGCTCGATTAATAAACAGTAGATAATGGATTCTTTCGATATAGTTATCGGCTATTGCACCCTCCCGAAGCACCGGTGCGCCGGACAAAAACTAGGGCGGCGGTGGCAATTCAAGCGTCGTGAGGTATGCCCTATGCCGGATAGTACCTCATTTTTCGCTTGAAAGGCTATTCGTACACCATTCTCAATAAACTTATAAAAACCGTGTTTCTGAACGAGAGATATAGGCTTTGATGCTATATCTTCGGTCAGAAACACGGTTTTTGCCACAGGTGCAATATCTCAGTTCGATCGAACACTTGAGGACGATTGACACTCCCCGACCTAAAGGTGCGGGGATTCTTGAATGAATCCTAGAACTCTCAAAGGCATTGTCAAAATACCTCTACGCGCTCAAAACAACCACCCAAAAGGTGCTGCAATTACGCCTACTTTTAAATTATGTTTGCTTTCATAGTTCATCACTTGCGCCAGTTAGGTACGCTTCACACTCTGCCGTTATTTGTCAGTTATACAGGCTTACTACTCATTAACGAGTGCAGTGGCTCACTGTTCCGGGATTTCTCCGATAAAGAGAGTGTTTCAACACGTAGATGCTTGTTTTACTTGCAATCTAATTCTACAGCAATCTACTAGAATAAACCACAACGGATCAAACAATACGGGAAACTAAAGAATAAATTCTGCAATTAAAGCCATCCTAGAAGGACGGGGCTTCAACCCAGCTTTTTGGTGAGTTTTGAATTTTGAATTTTGAGTTGGGAGATTGGGAGAGTGGGAGAGTGGCAAAAATCCTCTTTTTTCCGACTTCACGCTTGACGACTTCCATTTCTATTCTTCATTCAAGCAAAAGGCGAGCCGATTTCCTATCAGCGCGCCTGCCGGTTATATGATTGCTTGTTAAACGGAATGTAGTCGGTCGTCCCCGTTGAAACACAATTAGGAAGCTGCTTTGCTAGCGCGGCGACGGCGTGCTGCAATTAATCCGCCCAAGCCTAGAGCCAAACCAGTCATTGTCATCGGTTCGGGAACTGTTGCGCTGACGGTGAAGTCTTGGAAGTCTTTGTCGTTACCGTTACCGGCATCGTCAAAGCCGATGGTTGCGCCGTTCAACAGAGAACTGGCTCCGTTTGTGTAATTTTTAGCAGCTTTGAAGGTGTTCGTTGTGTCTTTGTCGAGTGCGTTCAAAAGTGACGACCCGCCAAACACGGCTTGCTGCTTCTTGCCGACGTTCAAGGAAGAGGTTGAGTAGACAGTGCCCGCGCTAGCGCCATTGTAGAGGCTGCTGAGTCCCAAACTGTAAACTTTATTTGCCAGGAATTGAAACGTTACGGGGCCTGAAGCGACTGTATTGCCGGAGGTTCCTCTCCATTCGTTAGAGTCACCGTTGTCTGAGGATTTAGTTTCCGAGAACAGTGTGCTGACTAGAGATGCCACCGAGTTGTTTACTTCGTAGACTCCCAAAGAGGAGGTATACGCACCGTGAGATTCTAGGAAGTTAAATGTGACATTTGTATCTTCGTTGAAGCTGATGCCGTTGGTGCCAAAGGAGAAGGCATGAGCTGGAGCTGCTGCGCCCAACATAGCTGTGACGGCTGCGGTAGCTGTTAGGGCGGATAAAATTTTGGTATTCATAATCTGATTCCTTTTGTGCGACTGCTTCAATAATTTAATTATGCAATACTTTTTGGTGTTTGTGGCACTTGAGGTGAATTTTGACAGACTCTTTATGAAGGCTTTACACATCCTTTACAAATGCTCTCTGTCCCATTGGCATTCAGGGGGATCGCTCCTTAAAAGCACACAAAATAATTATAACTATTGTGGCTTGAAACCTTGCTGTAGCAAGCAGGGAGGCGTGGCACTGCCAATTTTATTTGGGTCTGGTTTATGCTGATTTTTTATTTTAGTCACCGTCCGGGCGATCGACAACTAACACTTACGTATAAACACGGGGAGACGCGCGCCAACGGAGAGTTGAAAAAGCTTGGTATTAACCATAAACTGGGAATCTTTGTTGTTTTGGGACTTGTGTAGGGGAGTGCAAGTAGTCGATCTATCGGGCAAATTACGTACAAGCTACGATCGCCCTAGCTTACGTATTTTGCTTCAATTTAAGGGTTTCGGGGCTGTGAGAAAGCTCAAAGGTGCGATCGAGAGGAGATGAATGCAGGTTTAAGCGGTCAAAAAGCGAATTACCTCTCAACAAATATCCTATGTAGAAAGTCTGGGGAAGGCCTAATTGCGATCGACTGCATCAAAACAAACCGCTGTAGCGTTCCTCGGCCCAAGGTTCGCCCCTGCGGTGGTAGCCGTTGCGTTCCCAAAACCCGAGTTGTTCGGCTTCTGTAAACTCTAGGCCGTTAATCCATTTCGCGCTTTTCCAGGCGTAGAGGTGGGGGACTACCAGCCGCATCGGGCCGCCGTGGTCTGGGGACAGGGGTTCGCCGAAGACGGTGTGGGCGAAAAAGTTTTCTTCTCGGATCAAGTCGGCGATCGCAATGTTGGTGGTGTAGTCGCCGTAGCAGTGTTCGAGGACGTACATAGCCGAGCGAGCGACTTCTACATAGTTCATAAAATCTGTGACTTTGACTCCAGTCCACTGCACGTCGAGTTTTGACCACCGGGTGACGCAGTGAAAATCGGCAGTAAAGTTGCTTTGGGGCATGGCCTGGAAGTCTGACCAAGTGAAGGTTTTTGGTTTTACCAATCCCCAAACTTTAAATTCCCAACTCTCAATGCTGACAGAGGGTGTATCCCCGTAAGTCAGCACGGGAAAGCCGTTGGCGAGGTATTGGCCCGGAGGGACGCGATCGCTTTTTTCTGGTTCGGGCTTGCGAAAAAATTTGCCTTGCATTGATTGGCGCTCTACAGTAACTGACTGCAATCCTCAGTATATAGCGGTTCTCAAAAAAGTGAGGTCTACCCTATGCCCACGGAGGCCACGGAGGCCACGGAGCCCTATGCCGGATAGTACCTCATATAAGAGCTTGAAAAGCTATATGCAAATCAGGGCCCATCACAATTCATCACTACTTATTCACACTAAAAAATACGCATATTTTACCTGATTCCCACTTAAATCTGCCTTTGGATAGATCTTTGGCTAAAAATTAAAAAAATCTTGTTTTTGCTTATTAATTCTTTAACCTTAAATTTTATCGCAATTAATGGTGCCTTGCCTAAAATTTGATGTATCGTTACAATAGGCTCATATTTCAAATATCAAAAATAGATGAGGTAAAAACCATGCTCGTAAGTTGCTTGATTCCGTTGACTGTCTGCTTGATTGCTTGGTGGGTGACTGCCGGGACTGACAACAGAACGCTAGACGGGATTCCGGCTCCGCTAGCTGCAATTGTTGGAGTGTGTTCGTTAATTTGGTTGGTGGCGGTGTGTCCTTGGCCTATTAAACTCGCTTTAGTTGTGGCGGTGCTGATTGTGGCTAGAGCTTACCTGCAAAATATTTTGAATGCAGGCTGAATTTTTAGGGCGACGGCTTTTAGATTTGCCGAAGCTCTATTGTCGGGTGCTACGACTTGGTGGTTGAAATTTTCACTATATTTTTACAGGGTCGCAACGAAAGAAACAACCCCAAAATTGGTGAAATTCAAGTTAGATATTTCGGTTAAAAATTAGAAGATAAAGCTTGTGGTTCGAGCGGAGACAATATAACGTGCGCCACAAGCATCCTACTACATATTGAGCGAGTAAAATGGCGAGCTGTTAAATTGGTAAGCGATTGATATCTTTATTAGAACCAATTACTACCATCACCTCGCCCTTGCTCAAACGTTGGCTCGGCTGCGGATTGATCTCGAACTTGTCGGTGCGACCGACTGCTAGCAAGTTCAAACCATACCTGCGCCGGAGTTCCAAATCCGAAATTGTTTTACCGTCAAACTTTTCTGGAACGAGCAACTCAACTATGCTGTGATCTGGGTCGAGATCAAAGCGTTCTAAAATGCTGGGTTTTGTAAGAATTCGGGCCAAAGAGTGGCCCATTTCTCGTTCTGGAAAAACCACATGATCTGCGCCGACTTTTTTCAAAATTTTCAAGTGAGTTTCCGAGGAAGCTTTAGCTATTACGTGACTTACCCCGCCTTCCTTAAGATTTAGGGTGGTGGTAATGCTTTCTGCTAGGTAATTGCCGATCGCCACAATCACCGTTTCAAATTCAAATATACCTGCTCCCCTAAGAGCGCTAGGCTCAGTAGAATCTAACTGTAAAACGTGAGCAGCTATACGATCGTTCAAAGCTTGAGCTACTTTTTTTTCGTCGGTGTCAACCGCGAGAACTTCGTAACCCAAGTCATGCAGGGTCGAACACACAGCTTTGCCAAAGCGTCCCAAACCAATAACTGCAAACTGCTTGTTATCGACGCGCAAACCGCTAAAAAAATTCAAAGATGACAGGTTCACTCAATATCCAGCGCTGAAAGTCTTGCTTTTTAAATTGTCGCAAAGACAGCGCCGCCTCCTTTTGATTTGTGACTAAATAGTAAAAGTTGATTTGGGTTGTCACCCATTGTTTAGATTATCAGGAAGTAGGCAGGATTTTTTTATCCCACTAACAAACTTTCCTCAGCATACTTAAAAGACCTGGGTTTTGGGTCGCCGAATGCAGCGCTCATCAGCAGCAGCACTCCAACCCGACCTATGTACATTGTAGCAATCAAAATCAACTTACCGATCGCTGAAAGCTTGGCTGTAATCCCTGTGGAAAGACCGACCGTGGCAAAAGCTGAAACTGCTTCATACAGCGCTGCGATAAATTCTACTTGGGGATTGGTCAGCTCGATTAAAATTGCAGATGTGAACGCGACCAACAGGGAACCGAAGACTACGCTAATGGTTTTCAGAATCATTGCTGGCGGGATTTGACGCTGATAGCACTCCACATCTTCCTGACCTTCGATAACTGCTGTGGTACAGCAAAACAATATCCTAAAAGTTGTGGTTTTGATTCCGCCGCCGGTACTGCCAGGACTGGCGCCGATAAACATCAGCGCGATAGTCAGAAATAGCGCGGCTTCGCTCATTTTGCCAATGTCAATTGTATTGAATCCCGCCGTGCGGGGAGTAACAGATTGAAACCAAGCTGCCATCACCTTTTGCGGAAAATTGAGAGGACCGAAAGTTGCTGGGTTGTTGTATTCCAGCACCAAAAAGGCTAGCGTTCCTAAAATTAAAAGAACGGCAGTTGTACTGGTAACGACTTTGAAATTTAGGGAAAAAACTGTGCAGATAGGGCTTTTGTTGAACCGATCTCGCACCCACAGGTACATTTCCATAATTACTTGATAGCCGATTCCCCCAAATATGATTAAACCGCCGACAGTGAAGTTAACAATAGGCGAATTGATGTAGCCGATCAAATTATCTGAGTAGAGGCTAAAGCCGGCGTTGTTAAAGGCATTAACGCTGTGAAATATGGCCGACCACACGCCCTCTTTAAATCCGTATTGGGGGACGAAAACCGACATCAGCAAAAACACTCCTGTTAATTCAAACAAAAGCGTTGTTGCTAGAATTGACTGCACGAGTTGTACTACGCCGGCTAGCCCGGATTTGTCGAGAGATTGTTGCAGGGCAATTTTGTCTTTCAAGCCAAAGCGGCGGCCCAATAACAGCAGCAAGAAAGTCGTGGCTGTCATGTAGCCCAAGCCTCCTATTTGCACCAGTAAAACTAGGCACAGTTGTCCCCAAAAAGAGTAATGTTTTCCGACATCCACAACCGACAAGCCTGTGACGCAAACAGCGGAAGTCGAGGTGAAGAGTGCTGTGATGGGATTGTTCCAAGTTCCATCGATTGTGGAAAAAGGCATCATCAGTAGTAGAGCACCTGCGGCGATGACGGCGAGAAAGCCCAAAGCAATGGTTCGCGAGACAGTCATTCGATTTTAGATTTTAGATTTTAGATTGTAGATTGTAGATTTTAGAGGGAATCGACAAATCGATTTGAGATTTGAGATTTTTCGATTTGAGAGGAAACCGACAAATCTATCCAGGGGTATAAATAAGGATATCTCGGTCTGGGGAATGCCGATCGACCGATCGCACCAAATCGCCACATTCCATGACAACATCGGGAAAATAACGGTAGAATTCCTTTAATAACTTGCGATCTGGCGATGACATCAACACTTTACCAGCAAATTCAGGAACTCTACGACGCTTCTAGCGGTTTGTGGGAACAGGTGTGGGGCGAACATATGCACCACGGTTACTACGGCGCGGATGGGAATTTGAAAAAAGAGCGCCGACAGGCTCAGATAGATTTGATCGAAGAATTGCTAGGCGAGGCTGGAGTACCGTCAGAGAAGGCACTCTGCGAACCTTACCGCATTTTAGATGTCGGTTGCGGAATCGGCGGTAGCACGCTTTATTTGACTCAAAAGTTTAGTTCGATCGCCCAAAATAATTTAAAGTCGGATGGTGAGGTCGATCGAGATTTTGGGCGATCGACCGCAGAAAACAAAACGGGCGCTAGCGTGATGGCCACCGGCATCACCCTGAGTCCGGTACAGGCCAACAGAGCGACTGAACGCGCTAAAATTGCAGGACTCGAAAGCAATGTTAACTTTTTAGTAGCAGATGCTTTGAATATGCCTTTTCCTGACGAGTCCTTCGACTTAGTTTGGTCCCTCGAAAGTGGCGAACATATGCCCGACAAAATTAAGTTTTTGCAGGAATGCTGTCGCGTGCTCAAGCCGGGAGGAACTTTGATGTTAGCAACTTGGTGTCACCGCCCGGTGGGAGAAACGGCGGGAGAATTAACTGATGCAGAGAGAAAGGAGTTGGCAGAAATTTACCGGGTTTATGCTTTACCTTACGTGATTTCTTTGCCGGAATATAAGGAAATTGTCCGCAGTTTGCCTTTTACAAATATTCGCAGCGCTGATTGGTCAAAAGCAGTTGCTCCGTTTTGGGATGTGGTGATCGATTCTGCTTTGACTCCGAACGCAATTTGGGGTTTGCTGACGAGCGGTTGGACGACGATTCAAGCTGCACTCGCTCTCGGATTGATGAGCCGGGGATATCAGAGCGGATTGATTCGTTTCGGACTGATTTGTGCTGTAAAATAAATCATTAGTCATTAGTCAGAAGTCATTAGTCAGAAGTCATTAGTCAGAAGTCATTAGTCATTAGTCATTAGTCATTAGTCATTAGTCATTAGTCATTAGTCATATCGTTTCCGCTTGCATCGGAATGATTGAACCTTATTAGTACACAGAGTACACAGAGTCCGAGAATATATATCTGAATCATTCCAATGCTACCGGATTTGATATCATTAGTCATTAGTCATTAGTCATTAGTCATTAGTCATTAGTTATTAGTCATTAGTTATTAGTCATTAGTGCTGTCCCCCCGCGATTTTTCCGTCCAACGTCATCAGGAAGAGGGAAGAAGGAAGAGGGTTTGGTCGATGATATTTCTGGCTGTAAGTTCAATTAAGTAAGGTGGATAATTTCCACTTTACTTAATATTATTTCTGGTGCGGTTGTGGGATTTATGGGCAACGATTCGATTGATAAGTCTTGGATTGATAAAGATAAAGATGGCTCGGCTCCGCAAAGCTGGGTGAGGGCATTTTGGGAGTTTTCTCGGCCGCATACGATTGTGGGGACTACGTTGAGCGTGCTGGCTTTGTACGCGATCGCCCAAAGCGCACAACTGTTTGTGAATCCTATATTTTTGCCCCTAGCTTGTGCTTGGTTGGCTTGCATTTGCGGCAATATTTATATTGTGGGATTGAACCAGTTAGAAGATGTGGAAATTGATAAAATCAATAAGCCGTATTTGCCGATCGCCTCTGGGGCCTTTTCTCAAAAAACAGGGGAATTAATTGTAGCTGTAACGGGAATTTTGGCAATTTTGACTGCTGTTTTGCAAGGGCCGTTTTTGCTGGCTACAGTTGGTGTTAGTTTGGCGATCGGGACTGCTTATTCTCTACCGCCAATTCGGCTGAAACGGTTTCCTTTTTGGGCGGCGCTGTGCATTTTTACGGTGCGGGGCGCGATCGTAAATCTAGGGTTATTTTTACACTTTAATTGGGTGTTGGGTTTGGGAAGGGCGAAAAGCGCTTTTTCGGGCTGGAGTTTGGATAGTGTGTCTTTTGCGATTCCTGCGGAAGTTTGGGTGCTGACGGTGTTTGTGGTGGTGTTTACTTTTGCGATCGCCATTTTCAAAGATATCCCCGATATGGAAGGCGACAAGCAATACAATATTACTACGTTTACGATTGAGCTGGGCAAGCCGGCAGTCTTTAATTTGTCTCGCTGGGTGTTGACAGTTTGCTATTTGGGCGCGACTGTGGCGGGAGTCATTGTTTTGTCTAATGTTAATTTAATATTTTTGGCAGTTTCTCATTTGACGGCTTTGGGTTTGATGTGGTTTTGGAGCGCGAAAGTTGATTTGGATGAGCAAAAAGAAATTGCGGATTTTTATCAGTTTATCTGGAAGTTGTTTTTCTTAGAATATCTGATTTTTCCAGCAGCTTGTTTGTTAGGGTAGAAGTCAGTAGTCAGTAGTCATTAGTCATTAGTTATTGGTTATTGGTTATTGGTTATTGGTTATTGGTTATTAGTTATTGGTTATTAGTTATTGGTCATCAGGAGGAAGGAGCATATAGAGTGTTTAAGAATGGTTTTTTAGAAGTGCGAAATTCCTGCTGGCTTGGATATTTTTCTGGTTTCTAGTAATATTCGGCACTTTGATGCGAAAGCTCTCTGCATAAATACTTCCAGGGAAGAAGAAAGGAAGGAATAGTTAACAAATTAGAATCAGTTGGTAATTACAAGTTAGCGAACTCCCAAACAACAAAGATAACTATGGCTTCTAAGAAAAAACTGCAAAAATCTGCCGTTAAACAGAGTGCTGAAGACTGTTTGAAAAGAGCTTGGGAACATCACCAAGCGGGGCGTTTGTTAGAAGCTGAAAATTTGTATCGGCAAATCGTAGAAGTCGAGCCGGATTCAGCAAACGTGCTTTGTTTGTTGGGAATAGCGCTGAGACAGCAGGGAAAAGTTGCTGAGGCGATCGACTTTTACGATCGCGCGATCGCCCAAAACCCCGATTTTGTAGAAGCACATTTAAATAAAGCCCATGTTTTGATGGATGTCGGCGCCACTCAAAGGGCGATCGCCAGTTACGAACAAGTTATCAAAATACAGCCAAATTCCGCACTCGCCTGCAATAAATTGGGCTGGCTCAAACAGCAATTAGGCGAAACAGACGCGGCAATTGTATATTACCAAGCAGCGCTTAAACTCGACCCAAACCTGGTTGAAGCCGCCCACAATTTAGGTAAAATCTTTACAGAAAAAAATCAATTCGACGATGCAGCGACCTGTTATTTGCACGCTTTAAAAATAAATCCTAAATTAACATATTCTCTGCTAGGATTGGGCAGAGTTTTGCAGCAACAAAATAAATTAACCGAAGCTCTCAACTGCTACCAGCAAGCTGTAGAAATAGAACCGCAAAATCCCGACGCGCAAAATAATATCGGAGCATTTTACCACGAACAAGGCAAGACAAAAGCAGCCCTAGACCACTACCGACAAGCATTAAGCTTCAAGCCTGACTTCGTGGATGCTATTAACAACCTCGGACACGCATTGGTAGATTTAGGCAATTTTCAAGAGGCTTTTTACTGTCACCGTCGAGCCTTAGAATTGCAGCCAGACAACGCCACCGCACACCTCGAATTTAGTTTAACTTTGCTGTTGTTCGGAGATTATCAGCGCGGTTTTGCTGAATACGAGTGGCGGTGGCGCACTTCGACACTACAACCGAGGCAATTTCTACAGCCGCTTTGGGATGGTTCGGATTTGCATTCTAAAACTATTTTACTGCACGTCGAGCAAGGCTTGGGCGATTCGATTCAGTTTATTCGCTACGCCCCGATTCTTCGCAGCCGAGGCGCTAAAGTCATCGTGGCTTGCTATCCAGAACTGATGCGGTTGTTTGCGACTGTTGCCGGCATTGAATATTTATCAGTTAGTTTTGAGGGTTTACCAGTATTTGACGTTCACGCACCGCTGATGAGTTTACCCAGAATTTTGGGGACAACTCTCGAAACAATACCCGCAAATATTCCTTATTTGACTCCGCCTGCTGAGTGCAAGTTTGCGCTGGCTTCTGATGCCAAATTTAAGGTGGGAATTGTGTGGGCGGGGAATCCAACCAGGCGGAAAGACAATCAGCGATCTTGCAGTTTGAGCGATTTTATTCCGTTGTTTGAAGTGGCGGGAATCGCTTTTTATAGTTTACAAAAAAACTTGTCCGAGAGCGATCGCACTTTGCTCAATCACCACTTGGTGCCGGATTTGAGCCCGCACCTGAACGACTTGGCTGATACGGCTTCTGCTATATCTCAACTGGATTTGGTGATTAGTGTCGATACTTCTGTCGCGCACTTGGCGGGTGCTTTGGGAAAACCGGTTTGGGTGCTGCTTTCTTTTGCTCCTGACTGGCGCTGGCTGCTGGATCGCGAAGACAATCCTTGGTACCCAACTGCTAGGCTTTTCCGCCAAAGTCAGCCGGAAAGTTGGGGAGAATTGTTTCAGGATGTGCAGGCTGCTTTAAGTTTGTTGGCGATCGCCAATTCTGCTGCTTATTCCGAGGATGATACTAAAAATTTGTCCATCGCAAAGACAGTCGATACTGCGGCGCTGGAAATCACAAACAATAGCTTGATTGAGGATAGCCAAAACATATTTTTGACAGCGGGCGAAGCGCTGGAAAATCGCTCCGCACTCAAGCAATTACCAGGGATTGAAACATCTATTACTAGCGCCAATAATCGGGAAAGTTTGGTTGTTTTAGAAGATTTGTTGCAGCAAGCAGAAAAGTTAATGGAAACCGGCGATAAACCAGAGGCAAAATCTCTTTATGAACGAATCATAATTCTCGATCCAAATTGCGTGCAAGCCCGGATTAATTATGGTTTTCTCAAACAAGAAAATGGCGAGTTAGATGCAGCCATTCCGCATTACCGAGAAGCTTTAGCCCTGGCTCCAAATATTCCTCAAACAGCTTACAATTTGGCAAAAATTCTTGAGGAACAAGGTCAAGTCGCAGAGGCGATCGCACATTACGAACAAGCCCTCGTCGCCGATCCTGATTTCGTTCCCGCACTGATAAATTTAGCGGTGGCGCTGCAAGAAAAGGGCGAACTTTTAGAGGCGGTTAACCTCTACCGGCGGGCGCTGGAAATTCAGCCGCACAGTTGGGAAGCTTACAACAATCTGGCAACTGTTTTGCAAGAACAAGGGAATTTAGAAGATGCCCTAGAATATTATCACAAAGCTCTCGAATTGCTGCCGGATTTTGTCGAAGCTATTAACAATTTAGGCAGGACTTTTCTGGAAAAAGGCGCGGTAGAAGAGGCGATCGCCTGCTACAAACGGGCGATTGTTTTGAGTCCAGATCATGCTAGCGCTCACCTGAATTTATCCTTGGCTTTGTTGTTGGCGGGAGATTTGGAAAATGGTCTGGCGGAATACGAGTGGCGCTGGAAAATTAATGAATTTAAAATCGGTCATTCCTGTTTTTTGACTGGGCCGGAAAATACAGTGGCGGCGAGAGAATACCGGCCGCTGTGGGATGGTTCCGATTTGCAGGGAAAAACTATTTTGCTGCACGCCGAACAAGGTTTGGGCGATTCGATTCAGTTTGTTCGCTACGCTGCGATTGTAAAAAATAAAGGCGGTAGGGTAATTGTTGGCTGTTATCCGCAATTGCAACGTTTGTTTGCAACGGTGGACGGGATTGATTTGCTAATAGTTAGAGGCGAGCCGCTGCCGGAATTTGACGTGCAAGTGCCGATGTTGAGTTTGCCCTATGTTCTGGGTACAACGCTCGAAACAATCCCGGCAAATACTGCTTATTTATCTGGGAATGCTGGTGCTGAATTTGGGCTTTTGCCCGATCGCAATTTGAAAGTTGGGATTGTCTGGGCGGGGAATCCCAAACACCGCAAAAATATGCAGCGTTCTTGCAGTTTAAGTCAGTTTCTGCCGCTTTTGGACGTTTCGGGGGTAAGTTTTTACAGCTTGCAGAAAGAGGTTTCCCAGGCCGATCGCGCGCTGTTGGATCGAACGTCAATCGTCGATTTGAGCCCGCATTTTGGGGATTTGGCCGATACTGCTGCTGCGATCGCCGAATTGGATTTAGTGATAGCCGTCGATACCGCTGTCGCCCATTTGGCGGGCGCTTTGGGCAAACCGGTGTGGATTTTGCTGGCGTTTTCGCCGGATTGGCGGTGGCTGCTGGAGCGCGAAGACAGTCCTTGGTATCCGACGGCGCGGCTGTTTCGCCAGCCCAGCAGGGGCGACTGGGCGTCGGTTTTCGCTCTGGTGGCGCAATCTCTGGGCCGTCTGGTTTCCGCAGCCTACGTGCCTTCGGCGGCGGCGGATGCAGAGTTTCGCGAGGGGCGAAATTTGCAGATGCAGCGCAATTTTGGCGGTGCGATCGAATGTTACGAGCGGGCGCTACGGATCGATCCAAATTACGCCGCCGCCCACAGCAATTTAGGCGTTGTCAAACAGCAAAGCGGGCGCTTGACAGAGGCGATCGCGCACTACAAAAAAGCGCTAGAAATCGACCGGAATTTGGCGGAAACTGCGAGCAATTTGGGCAGCGCCCTGGCGGAAGCAGGGGAAAATGCAGAGGCGATCGCACAATACCAGCGGGCGCTGTCTTTGAACCCGAATTGCGCCGAAGCGATGATTAATTTGGGGCTGCTGCGGGAAGAAGAAGGGAATGTGGATGATGCTGTAAGGCTTTACCAGCAAGCGATTCAAGTAAATCCTGATTGCGCGGCTGCTTATTTGAATTTGGGAATTGCTTTGGAGAAACAAGGGGAGGAAGCGGGCGCGGATTACGATCGCGCGATCGCAAATTACGAACGGGCGATCGCGATCGATCCCAATTATTTCGACGCTTTGCACAACTTAGCATACGCCTCGATCCGGCTGGGCCGAGTTGCAGATGCGATCGCCTATTACGAACGAGCTCTGGCGCTGCAACCCGATTTGGCAGCAACCGATCTGGCTTTTGGGAATTGGCTGTCAAACCAAGATCGGTTAGATGAGGCTCTAGCCTTTTGCCAGCAAGCGATTCAAAAATATCCAGCCAGTGCGGGCGCTCGCTGCAATCTGGCAATTGTCCTGCACAAACAAGGTAAAATTCAAGATGCGATCGCCTGCTATCAGGAAGCTTTGAGCCTGAAATCCGACTTTCCCGAAGCTTTGAACAATCTCGCTAAAGCTTTTGAGGAAGCGGGAAAAATGACGGAGGCGATGGATTGTTACAATCGGGCGATCGAACTCAAACCCGGTTATCTCAATTCCCTCAACGGTTTGGGAAACATTCTGCACCAAAGCGGACAATTTGCAGATGCTGTCACCTATTACGATCGAGCAGTTGAATTCAATATCGCCAACCCCGAATCTCACCTAAATTTAGCTTTAGCATTGCTGCTGGCGGGAGATTTTAAACGTGGTTTTACAGAATACGAATCGCGGCTGGTTGTTGAAAAAAAACAGTTCCCGCAATACAACTTTCTCCAGCCGATTTGGGACGGCAAAGATTTGGATGGAAAAACAATTTTACTTTGCCCGGAACAGGGTTTAGGCGATGCAATTCAATTTATCCGCTACGCAGAATTAGTCAAGCAAAAAGGCGGTCGGGTAATTGTTTGGTGTTTGCCGCACTTGCACCGATTGTTTGCAGGAGTTGCGGGAATCGATCAGTTGATAATTAGTCCAGAAGCAGCGCCGGATTTTCAAGTTCGCGCGCACCTCATGAGTTTGCCGCACCTCCTGGGAACAACCTTAGAAAATATACCCGCCCAGGTTCCTTATTTAGCTCCGCCTCCCGGCGGGGAATTTACTTTCAACCAAACTGCTAATTTGAAAGTAGGAATTGTCTGGTGTGGCAATACTAACAATTCACAAAATAAAGCGCGATCGTTTCCGCTCAATTTGTTCGCCAAAATATTAGATATTCCCGGAGCAGATTTTTACAGTTTGCAAAAGGAAGTGACAGCAGAAGAACGCGCTTTGTTAGAGCAAATGCCCGTTACAGATTTAAGTTCTTATTTGCACGACTTTGCCGATACAGCGGCTGCAATATCGGCTCTGGATTTAGTCATTTCTGTAGATACTTCTGTGGCGCACTTAGCCGGTGCTTTGGGCAAACCCCTGTGGATTTTGCTGTGTTTTGTGCCAGATTGGCGGTGGATGTTGGAACGGGAAGATAGCCCTTGGTATCCGACGGCGCGACTGTTTCGTCAGTCAACAGCGCAAGATTGGGAAGGAGTTTTAGAAGTGGTTGGTTTGGCGCTCCGAGAAAGAGTTGCTCAGCATCAGGAATCTCAACCAATAATAGAAACTCAGCTTAATTTTGACTTGGCTAAGCAACAGTTCGATTTGGGAAATCTGCTGAAGTCGCAAGGAAAATTTATTGAGGCGATCGCGTATTTTGAAAATGCTTTAGTTTTGCAGCCAAATTCGGTTGAAGTCACCACCAATTTAGCGGTGACACTGCACCAAACAGGCGATTTAGCAGGGGCTGCAACATATTATCAGCGCGCAATCGAAATCGACCCTAACTGCGCTCTATCCCAAAATAACTTTGGTATTTTGCTGCAAACTCAGGGCCGTATAGACGATGCTATATCTTGTTTCCAAAAGGCGATCGCCCTAAATCCCATTTACCTCAAAGCTCTCAACAATCTCGGCGCGATACTCCAGCAGCATGGCAATTTGTCAAGTGCGATCGCCTGTTTTAATCAAGCACTTTCCATCAATGCCAATTACGTGCCCGCTATCGTAAATTTGGGCGCAGCCATGCAAGCAACAAATCAGCTAGAAGAAGCTAAACGCCTTTATTGTCTGTCAATTGAGATAGAACCTGACAGCGCCGCAGCGCATTATCACCTGGGAAATCTATTCTTAGAAATGCACCAATTAGATCGAGCTTTGGTCAGCTTAGAAAAAGCCATAGCCTTACAGCCAAATTATGTAGAAGCGCTGAATAACTTAGGCACTGTTTTAGAAGCAAAGCACGAAGTAGACCGGGCAATTTCATGTTACAATAAAGCTATTAGTTTCGATGAAAATTGTGCTAAGGCTCACTTCAATTTATCCTTAGCGCTGTTATTAACAGGTGACTTGCTGCGCGGTTTTGCCGAGTACGAATGGCGCTGGCAAACCGAGCAATCAAAAAAAATACAGTGGTTGAATTTCGATCGGCCGATTTGGGACGGTTCAGATTTGCATTCTAAAACTATTTTGATTCGCTGCGAACAAGGTTTGGGTGACGCAATTCAGTTTGTGCGCTACGCGGCAATCGTGCAGCAAAAAGGCGGCAAAGTCATCCTTTCTTGCTATCAAGAACTCAAGCGTTTATTCAAGCAGATTCCTGGCATCGAACAAGTGGCGGTGCGGATCGACGAATTGTCCGATTTTCAAGTGCAAGTACCGCTGATGAGTTTGCCGCACATTCTGGGAACAACTTTAGAAAATATACCGGCAAATGTTCCTTATTTAGCAGCGCCACCGAATTGGCAATTTTCCCTAAACTCCGTGAAGCGCAGCTATCCCGTAGGGAATCGCAATTTCAAAGTGGGAATTGTGTGGGCGGGAAGTTCGGAACATTTGAAGGATTTTGTGCGATCGAGTTATTTAAGCTATTTTCTGAAATTGTTCGATATTCCAGGCGTAAGTTTTTACAGTCTTCAGAAAGAATTATCGGCGGGCGATCGTACTTTGTTGACTCAAACTTCCGCGATCGATTTGAGCGAAAATTTGAACGATTTTGCTGATACTGCGGCGGTGATATCGCAACTGGATTTAGTAATTTCTGTTGATACTGCTGTGGCGCATTTAGCCGGTGCTTTGGGCAAACCGGTATGGATTTTGCTGTGTTTTACGCCGGATTGGCGGTGGATGTTGCAGCGCGAAGATAGCCCTTGGTATCCGACGGCGCGGTTGTTTCGCCAGCAAAAACCGGGGGATTGGGATGGAGTGTGCGATCGGGTAAAAATAGCTTTGCAAGAGTTAACACAATCCTTGATTGCGAGGGAAACATCGCCATCGCCCAGTCTCGTCTCTGCCCAAAAACTGACAGCAGTTGATGTGGATTTTCACATAGCAAATGCTTTACGAAAACAAGGGAAACAAGCAGAAGCAGCCACTCGCTACGAGCAAGTAATTGTCGCCTCGCCCAACCACGCAGAAGCCCACAGTTATTTAGGTTATTTTAAGCAGGAAAACGGGCAAGTAGCCGAGGCTATTTTCCACTACAACAAAGCCCTAGAAATAAATCCCAATCTCAGCGAAACCAATTTATACTTGGGTTCCGCCCTCGAAGAACAGGGAAAAGTTGCAGAGGCGATCGAATTCTACAATAAAGCAATTCAACTATGTCCAGAATCACCAAATTGGCGTTTGAAACGAGCGTTAGCTTTGCTTTTAACTGGAAATTTTGAGCGCGGTTTTGCGGATTACGAATCGCGCTGGCAAACTCAAGAATTGGAACCCAGATATTTTGAGCAGCCGCTTTGGGACGGTTCACATTTGCAGGGAAAAACAATATTGTTGCACCCCGAACAAGGTTTGGGCGACACCATTCATTTTATCCGCTACGCATCTTTAGTTAAGCAAAAAGGTGGCAAAGTTGTTGTGGCTTGCCATCAATCGTTGAAGCGTTTGTTTGAAAAAGTTGCAGGGATAGATATTGTAGCAACAAAGCCGCAAGATTTGGTGGATTTTCAAGTACAAGCGCCGCTGATGAGTTTGCCCCTGATTCTGGGAACAACTTGGGAAAATCTGCCTGTAAATATTCCTTATTTAACAGTGCCAGAGGATTGTAAATTTTCCCTAGAACCAAACAATCAGCTAAAAGTAGGTATTGTGTGGGCTGGTGGGCCGCTGCACCGCAATAACAATGAGCGATCGTGTAAGTTGAGCAATTTTGTGAAGTTTTTAGATGTTCCGGGAGCGAGTTTTTACAGCATTCAAAAAGGTTTGTTGCCTAGCGATTACCTTTTATTAAATCAACAGCAAGTTAAAGATTTGAGCGAATATTGTGTTGATTTTGCCGACACGGCAGCGATTGTTTCCCAACTGGATTTAGTAATTTGCGTCGATACTGCTGTGGCGCATTTAGCCGGGGCGTTGGGGAAACCGGTGTGGATTTTGCTGTCTTTTATGCCCGATTGGCGGTGGATGCTCGATCGCGAAGACAGCCCTTGGTATCCCACTGTGCGGTTGTTTCGTCAGCAAAAACCGGGTGATTGGGATGGTGTGGGCGATCGGATAAAAGCAGCCCTAGAACAGCTAATTTATACTTCCCAAGGGCAGGAAATCAACACACCGCCCCTGCTAATTTCTCAAAATCTCCCACCAGAAACCCCGCCAAAAACAACAGGAATCGGCATCAGTTGGCCGCTCAGCATCACCAGCGGCTGGGGAATTTACGGCATGAATTTAACACTGCAACTGCTGCGAAATCCTGCCTGGGAAGTAGCACTTTTAGCACCGCCATCCATCACCTCAGAATCAATCAATCCGCTGCACAAATCGCTATTATTGCCTGCGATAGAAAAACAGAAAGATTTTCAAGAATTAGTAACCGCGAATTCTGACAAACAAATTGCTTGCAACTTTCCCGTACTTTACGGTTTGGGAAATAATTTAGTTTCGTCTGGAGTTGAAAATCAAATTACCAGCGCTTGTCAAGTAGGAGTCATCTTTTTTGAAGACACGCGAATCACAGTAGAAGCACTAGAAAAAGCCAAAAAATATAGCGTAATTGTCGCCGG
The DNA here is from genome assembly GCF_015207505.1 of Tychonema sp. LEGE 06208. GTDB lineage: Bacteria > Cyanobacteriota > Cyanobacteriia > Cyanobacteriales > Microcoleaceae > Microcoleus. The sequence continues at coordinate 96,722 of NZ_JADEWT010000003.1, read as the reverse complement.
TTCCAACTGGAATGCCGATGTTTTGCGAAGCTGCGGCTTGACGAATGTGGCGATGGTAAATCAAGGCATTGACCCGACAATTTTCCATCCTGCACCCAAATCTAATCTATTTGGCGATCGCTTCGTGATTTTTTCCGGTGGAAAACTAGAATATCGCAAAGGCCAAGACATTGTAATTGCCGCTTTCAAACAATTTCGCGCCCAACATCCAGAAGCGCTGTTGCTAACAGCTTGGCACAACTTTTGGCCTCAATATATGCTGGGAATTGAACAAACCGGAAACGTTGCGGGATTTCCGAATATCAACCGCGACGGAAGTTTAGGAATTTCCCAATGGTTAGCAGCCAACGGTTTGCCAGTTGACTCTTTTATCGACATCGGCTTAATTCCCAATCACCTCTCCGGACAAATTTTGCGAGAAGCCGACTGCGCTGTTTTCGCCAACCGCTGCGAAGGCGGCACTAATTTAGTCGCAATGGAAAGTATGGCCTGCGGAATTCCGACTATTTTATCAGCAAATACTGGTCATTTAGACTTGATTTACAGTAATATTTGCTATCCTTTATCCCATCAGGGACGAGTTAAACCGACAGCTCAATTTTCCGGTGTAGAAGGTTGGGGAGAGTCTGACATTGCAGAAGTAGTCGATGCTTTGGAGCAAGTTTATACTAATCACACAGAAGCAAAAAATCGCGGTTTAGCTGCCGCTAATTTTATGCTTGATTGGACTTGGGAAAAACAAGTTAAGCGTTTTTTGGATGTAATTGCTGATATGTAGACAACACTAAAGTCCTGACTACAAACTTTCGGAAAATTGTTCGTAGTAAAGACTTTAGTTTTTATAAAAAAGATTAATTTGCCCTTGAATCCAATAGTTTGTTAGCACTATTTACACTTTCAATATCGTATAGTTCTGGATTGTAAGAAACAATTTGTGCTACCAATTTATGATGGTATGGTTGAGCTTTTTGATTTCTAGAACCATGAACGTGACGATAATTAAGAACTATTTCTCTCGTTCCCCAAAAAGGAATACTATGTTTGTGACAATTAACCCAAAATTCCCAATCCTCATAACCTTCTTTCATCTCTGCTTTGTAACCGTTGACCAAATTCCAAACTGATTTGTGATACAATGAAGACGTGCAAATCATATTAGATTGTTTGATGTTTTTTGGTGAATATAAATCATAACTGGGTATGGTGTGATTTTCATTGCCGCCAAAAAGTTGATAAGAACCAAATGCTATGCAAGGTACTTGTGATTTTAGACATATTTCTAAAAGACAAATCAAGGCATTGGGAGCTAAAATATCATCGGCATCTAAGGGCATTATGTATTCGCCGTTGCCGGCCGATATGCCAGTATTTCTAGCTATTGATATCCCTTGATTAGCTTGTTCTATTAGCCTAATTTGATACTGGGGATTGGCTGCTATCAATTGTTTGGCGACTGTGCTAGTAGTATCTAAACTGCCATCATTGATAATGATTATTTCCCAATTTTTGTAAGTTTGGTTGATAACGCTAGTTACTGCTTGCGGTAAAAAATGAGATTGATTGTAACAGGGAATAATCACAGATATCAAAGGTTGACTTGCAAGCTGCGGCGAAGCTGCGACTTGCTTTACACTTTGTGGATGGTTTGAGTGTGAATTCTCGCTAGAATTTCTAGCCACTTGTAAGCTGTCAAAATAAATCTTTGGATGAACGATCGCCAATTGATTCAGATCGGTATTTTGATACTCATTTACTAATTTTGGATATCTCGATAAGTGTTCTTCTTTCACAAAAACTAAGATATTCTGAGCATACCAAGGCTCGACTTTTTCATTGTTCCATATTTTTTTTCTCAAGCAGTCAATAACTGCAAAACCGTTTTTCTGAAAGTAATAAGCCCAATATTGCGGCCACTGTTCGTTAACGTGTTCGACACCGCCTTGAAATGGTATTGCCGCCGAAAACAGAATTATCGGTGCTAGTTTAGTTAGAGAATTAACCAAGTTTTCTGCACAGGTACTGGGTAAGTGTTCCGCAACTTCCAGAGAAATTGCCAAGTCAAATTTTCTTTCTACTTGCAGCGGTTGCTTTAAGTCGTAAGACTTGAACTGATTTAAGGGAATTTCTAACAGAGTGCGATCGACATAATCGCCATCTATTCCCAAACAGTCAGCAATTCCCAACTTTTGACAAGTGGCTAACCAGCTTCCCGTACCGCAACCAACATCTACAACACTTTGTGGCTTGACTGGTTGCATCAATTCTAACAATAAAGCAATAATTTCTTGAGCTGAACTACGAGTACCTTGTCCGATTAATTCGTAAAAACTTCTTGTATAAAATGACGGTTGATTTTGAATAATTTCGGTGGAGATTTGAGAATTGCCACTAACATCATAGCCTTGCAAATGTGCTGGCAACTCCCAGGAAATATTGGGATCTGGTTGATGTTTTGCAGGCTCGACATTGCCCCGCCAAGCAGCACCCATAATTTGCATTGTTTGATAAATTAGAGTATGCCATCCCTTTTGTTTCAAGTAATCTAAACCTTTAGCCACATCGGGAGCAGCTAAGTCATGAAATAAAATTATTGCATCTTTTTCTGCCAATTTTTCGCAAGCAATTGCATCATTTAATGGCCCATCACCTCCGTGTTCTCCGTCAATAAAAATTAACGACCATTGGCGGTTGAATTGAGTGGCAAATTCTTCTACTCGTTGGGGGCTGTAACCGGGTATTAGCTCGACGGTAGTTTGAACTCCCGACGCATTGAGAGCTCCTTGAATTGAATCTATGACGCTTTGTCTGATGTCGTCTCTTTCTAACAGCGGATCGACGACATCTAATTCAACTCCTGCTAGGGCTAAATGACAGGCAGACCATCCCAGCCAGCAACCTATTTCTAAAGCTTTTTTACCCGAAAATTGCAGGGCTGTATTGTAAAGGATGTGTGCTTCGTCGCGATTCAAAAATCCGATGAATGGATAGCGCTTGTCTGCATACCAATTATGCGGAATTTCCCGGCGTAAATAAGGCCAGTCACTCGTATTTGGATCGGTCAAAATCATATTAGGGAAATAGCAGTCTGGTCTAATTATTTGGAAACCTGGGGAGACGTAATCGGCGCGATGTAATACATTATTTGTGCTGATTACAGGTGGTTTTTCTGTCATTTTTTGCTGTTTTTTAGATTGGTAACGGACGCTGATTTCCAGTAGGTCGCCGTCAGTTGCAGTCAATTGTACTCGGTCAAACTGCTGGCGTCCCGCTAAATGCAAAATGCCGATCGCCCCGTGCGGCAAGTACGGCTCCACAAAACAGGCTCGCTGCTTGTCCCAGACGGGCAAACCGTTGAATATCCAATTGCACCAAGCTGGCAGCATTTCAGTGAGATTGAACAATTCGCCACTGTAAACAGCGAGGTTGAGGGCAAATTGATCTGTCATGACACAGCCGGATTTTTGCAATCCTTGATGGAGTTTATCAGCCCAGGCTTCCCAGTGTAAAGCATCTTTTCGTAGTGCAAAAACTCCGGCATTTAATATCGGATAACTGTAGAATTTCTTAGCAATTTTTTCACCAAAGTTAGCTTCATATTGTTGATAAACCCACGACCAAAATTGAGGAAGTTGTCCGTACTGCTGCAAGCTCGCCCTGTGAACTTCGGGAACAATTGCCAGTCCCCGGCGCGAGGCTCCTTCAACTAACAAATTAATTGCTCTCCAGTCTTGAACCCAAGCATCCGCATCTATCCAAAGGTATATATCAAAATTGGGAAAGTATTTTCGCAAACAAGGTCTAACTAATAATCCTTTTAAATGTTCTGGAGCTTCATTTCTGCCGGGAAAGTCAAAGTCCCAATCGGGTTTTTTAATGATATTAACTTGTGTTTCCAGCCACTGCAACTGTTGGGAAGTGCAGCCGAGATCGAAAAAGCCGATCGCAATATTTGCACCCTCTGGTTTTTCCCGCACCGATAAAATAGTGCCTCGCACCAGCTCAAAGTAATTTGCATCGGCGGCCGTGATGATGATAATCTGCATAAATATAGGATTTTTGGTTAGGAATTAGCCAAACAGGGAATTGGGCATTGGTCAAACAGGGCATTGGGCATTAGTTATTTGTTATTTGTTATTTGTTATTTGATGGTTGCTCCTTCTTCCTTCTTCCTTTTTCCTGATAACGTTGGACGGAAAGCTCGGGGAGGACAGCAAAACATGACTAATGACTACCCTTCGACTTCGCGAGCGGGCAAGATGACTAATGACTAATGACTAATGACTAATGACTAATGACTAATGACTAATGACTTAAATTATACTATCGAGGATGACTTATGAAAAACCCAAAAGGAAAAGTTTATCTAGTCGGCGCGGGGCCCGGAGATTGTGACTTGATGACAGTGCGATCGCACAAACTGCTATCCCAAGCCGAAGTTTTAATTTATGACGCTCTCATCGACATCCCACAACTCGAATTAATCCCCGTAACTTGTCGGAAAATCGAAGTTGGGAAACGTGGCGGAAAACCTTCCACCCAGCAGCAAGAAATCAACCGCTTGCTGGTAGAACAGTGCAAGTTAGGCAAACAAGTAGTGCGCCTCAAAAGCGGCGATCCGTTTATTTTTGGTCGCTCTAGTTCCGAAATTCAAGCATTGATAACAGCAGGCTGCGAGTTTGAAGTAGTACCCGGAATTTCATCAGTATTAGCCGCCCCTTTACTAGCAGGCATTCCCCTCACAGATCCGGTGATGAGCCGCTGTTTTGCAGTGATGAGCGCCCACGAACCGGATGCTCTAGAATGGGAAGCATTAGTGCGGATTGAAACTTTGGTAATATTGATGGGAGGGCGCAATTTAAGCGAGATAATTTGGCAATTGCAAAAACACGGGCGATCGCCCGAAACACCGATCGCCATTATCCGAGATTGCAGCCGCCCCGAACAGAAAATTTGGATCGGCACTCTGTTCAACATCGTACAGCAAACAGCAGGTCAATCTCTATCGCCTTGCGCGATCGTCATTGGAGAAGTAGTCAGATTGCGCGAATATTTAATCGGATCGGAAAACACAAACATGAGCGTTAAACCAGTCATTTCTAACAACAGCCAGCCGCTAGCCGGAAAAACGATTTTAGTCACCCGCGCAGCTTCCCAGTCAGGTCAATTTAGCGATCGACTCCAGCAACTAGGAGCCCGCGCGATCGAAATGCCCGCCTTGGTAATTGGTGCGCCGTCTACTTGGGAACCATTAGACAGGGCGATCGCACAATTGTCAAGCTTTCATTGGTTAATTCTCACATCCCACAACGCTGTAGACTGGTTTTTTGAAAGATTGCAAGCAAAAGGCAAAGACGCGCGCAGCTTGTCTGGCATTAAAATCGCAGTAGTAGGCAAAAAAACAGCAGAAAGTTTGCGATCGCACTCTCTACAACCAGACTTTATTCCCCCCAACTTCGTCGCCGACTCTCTAGTCGAAAACTTCCCCGATAACTTGCAAAACTGCAAGATTCTATTTCCCAGAGTAGAAAGCGGCGGGAGAGAAGTTTTAGTCAAAGAATTCACCGCCAAAGGAGCGCAAGTAATCGAAGTACCAGCTTACCAATCTTGCTGTCCCGAAACAATCGCTCCGATCGCCCTAGCCGCACTTCAAAATAAAGCAGTAAATATCATAACCTTTGCCAGTTCCAAAACCGTGCATAACTTTTGCAATCTCATAGAAAAAAAACCAGAATTGTCTTTATCTGAGGATTGGTTAGAAAATGTTTGCATCGCCTCGATCGGGCCCGAAACGTCCAAAAGCTGCCTAAAATTATTGGGTAAAGTAGACGTAGAAGCCACAGAATATACGTTAGACGGGCTGACTGAGGCGATCGTCCAATGGGCCACAAAATATCAAACTTTGTAAGTTTACTCTAACCTGCAGTCGGCGGAGGCAGACTTCGTTTGTATAGACGCGGTTTCAACCGCCGAGTTTTACTCAGCCATTGATTATCTAATCTGCGGGTTGTAAAATAATAAAATAACTAGGAGGAAACATGAGCGCAAAAGACCAACTTCTTCAAGAACTAGACCAAGTACCAGAACCCATGTTGAAAGAAGTTCTGGATTTTGTACTAGCCCTCAAGGCAAAACACCCTGTAAAGTCAGAAAAAAGTGATGTTTGGAATGCTTACTTAGCATCTAAAAAAGAACGAGAGGAGGTTTACCGTCGTCTTGCAAACTCCTAGATTTATCTCGATAGATGAAGTCCTAGAACTTCATGAAGACCAAATTTCTAGCTTTGGTGGCACTTCCGGGGTTAGAGATGAAGGCTTGTTAGAGTCAGCTTTGGCTCAACCTCAAGCAACTTTTGGCGGTCAACTTTTGCATCCAACAATTAGCGAACAAGCTGCCGCCTATCTCTACCATCTAGCGATGAATCATCCATTTATGGACGGCAATAAGAGAACGGCTTTTGCTGTGGCAGATACCTTTTTGCGATTGAATGGTTGCGCTCTAAATTTAACGGACGATCGAGCATATAATTTAGTCATGCAAGTCGCACGGGGAACGATGACGAAAGAAGAACTAAGCACTGAGTTTGAGTCATGTATTGTTGCGTTTTAATAAGTAGGATGGGCATCGTGCGCCAGCTAGCATCTGTAGGAAAACGGCAATGTCGTGTCCGGGGCCGAAATCGGGGAATTGCGGAACAAAAAAGCGAGTAAAATTATCACTAAAGAACAAAGCCGATCGCACGAGCGTCAACCCACTAATCCAACTAAAAACAAAAAAACAAAAATCGCCAACCGCCACCAACTCCCGCTACCCAACTACAAAATCCCCATACCATGAATAAATATTTTTCTCGTTTCGACACCTTAAACAGCGTGCTAGCAGGAACTACCGCAGCCTTAACCATAGTCATCAGCCAGCCCGCGATCGCCAAAACAGCCCAAGAAGTCGCCAACATTGCCGGGCCGCTGACAGTACAAATTAACAGTTCCCTAGGAGACGGTTCAGGCGTAATCATTGCCAAAACAGGCAAAACTTACACAGTTTTAACAGTCAACCACGTTGTAGAAAAAGCAGACGTGAAATATACCGTTCGCACCTCGATCGGCAAAAACTATCAAGCAACCGCAGTTACCCGCTTGCAAACAGCAGCAACAGATCCAGATTTAGCAGTAGTCAAATTTGAAAGTCCCGAAGAATATCCAGTCGCGACGATCGCAGATTCCGATCTAGCCGTCATCGGCAGTCAAATCTACGTTTACGGCTATCCCGCTACGGGCGGACTGTTCGGTGCAGAAAGAGAACCAGAACTCTCTCCCGGACTCGTGACCAGCCGCCCGCACAACCGCCCCGAAGGTTACAATTTGCGGTATCAGGCAGTAACTTGGAGCGGTATGAGCGGCGGGCCAGTTTTCGACTCCGAAGGCCGAGTCATCGGTTTACACGGACAAGGCGAATTCGGTTTTGCCCAAACCAGTTCCGGCGAAGTCGCCCCGATCAAAACCGGATTTAATGCAGCAGTTCCCATCAATACATTTATCGCCAAGTTAGTGGCGGCGGGAATGAACAAATCTGAGTTGAAAGTAGACAATACTCCCGCAACTATCGGCCCGGTATCTACCTCCAATCCGCAAGATGCCCAAGCCTATTATTTTCGAGGACTTTCGCGGTTAGATCAAGGAGATGCTTGGGAGGCGATCGCCGATTTCAACAGAGCACTGGCTTTCAAGCCAAAATATACCCCAGAATTGTATTTTAATATCGGTAACGCCCGCACTTTCATCACTGCAGACTTGCCCGATCTCGATCCCACTCGCGGTTCCACTGCTATTCAAGCATACACGCAGGCGATCGCAGCCAATCCCGGTTTTGCCGACGCATACTACAACCGAGCTTTAGCTTACCTGGAAACAGAAGACAAACCAAAAGCAATTGCCGACTTTCAAAAAGCAGCAGAACTTTACAAACAAGGCGGGAGAACAAGTGCGTATCAAGACGCGCTCAACAGAATCAAACAATTGCAGTAGAATTAGAAGTTAAGAATTAAAAAATCAAAATGAATAAGTCCATTTTGATTTTTTAATTTCTATATTCATATAGCAGTTTTCAAAAAAGTGAGGTATGCCCTATGCCTTAGGCCCGGTTTGGCCGGTTTGGCCGGTTTGGCCTATCCCGGATAGTATCTCATATGAGAACACAGAAAGGCTATATAATTTATCAAAACAGCAGGTAAATAATCATGACTGCTATCACCTTAAACCTCAACTCCATAATTAAACTAACTTCCGAACAGTTCTACCAACTGTGCGAATCAAACCCCGATTTAAAATTAGAACGCAGCGCCAACGGAGAATTAATCGCCATGCCACCAACCGGAGGAGAAACAGGCAAACGCAACTCAAAACTTAACTTACAGGTGGGAATTTGGAACGAACAAACGGAACTTGGCGAAGTGTTTGATTCCTCCACAGGATTTACCCTGCCCAATAAAGCCGATCGCTCTCCCGATGCTTCTTGGGTAGAAAAATCTCGCTGGCAAGCTTTAACACCCGAACAAAGAGAAAAATTAATCCCGCTTTGTCCCGATTTTGTCATTGAATTAGTCTCGCCTAGCGACAGCTTGAAAAAGACTCAAGAAAAAATGCAAGAATATATAGAAAACGGCTGCCGTTTGGGTTGGTTGATTAACCGCAAAAAACGGGAAGTTGAAATTTACCGCCTCGGTAGAAGCGTAGAAATATTGCAATCTCCTCAAACCCTTTCTGGGGAAGATGTTTTGCCGGGTTTTGTTCTCAATTTGCCAAAGATTTGGAATTAGTATAATTTAACGATCGAGCATAAAGATGAGGTATCAATCGATAGAGCCATCAATCCCTCAATCCCCCAATCTAAAATCTAAAACTTGTACGATCGCAACTTGTGAGCCAGCGTCTTGCCCCCCGAGCGAAGTCGAAGGGAGTCGAAGGAAGTCGAAGTATCTAAAACCTAAACCTATACCTCCCCTTTTTGAGAAAGGCTATATGCACCACTACCGTATTTTTTTTTTCAGAGCACTACCAGCGAGCACTATCCATGCCAAACACAGATGCTCTCCCGCGAATCGCTTGCAGACAGCGAGGGAAGGTAACACCACTCTGGTAGCGCATCCCGTCAAACTGTCAAGAATCACCGGCGTCAAAGTCCGGCCAGCAGTCAATCACCCAAGAATGCTTCGCAGGAATGACTCAGAAGTGTCAAAATTAAGATAGGTATGCCAGAAACAGGGGAAAAGAAATCTAGCCTGTAATGGCCCCAAAGGCAACATTGATTCCTCGCTTGTCACGCTTGCAGGTGGTCGCCGACGGTTCGTCGCATTTAATCTCAACAGTAATTATGAAAGATCTCACTCTTTATCGAAATATCGGCATCTTCGCCCACGTAGATGCTGGCAAGACCACCACAACTGAAAGAATCCTGAAACTGACAGGCAAAATCCACAAAACAGGTGAAGTTCACGAAGGCGCGGCGACGACTGACTTCATGGAACAGGAACAAGAGCGCGGTATTACGATTCAATCCGCTGCTACCACTTGCTTCTGGAACAATCATCAGCTCAACGTCATTGATACCCCCGGACACGTGGATTTCACGATCGAGGTTTACCGTTCCCTGAAAGTGCTCGATGGTGGCATCGGTGTATTCTGCGGTTCCGGTGGAGTTGAACCGCAATCGGAAACAAACTGGCGCTACGCTAACGATTCCAAAGTCGCTCGCATCGTCTACATCAACAAGCTCGATCGCACAGGTGCAGATTTTTATCGCGTTGTCAACCAAGTCGATAAAGTCCTCGCAGCTAAACCGTTGGTAATGGTTTTGCCGATCGGCATTGAAGAAAAATTTTGTGGCGTAGTCGATTTGCTGACCCGCAAGGCATGGATCTGGGATAACTCCGGCGATCCGCTGAACTACACAATCGAGGAAGTTCCCGCCGATATGGTCGATGATGTCGAGAAATATCGCGAACAGTTAATCGAACTCGCCGTCGAGCAGGACGATAACGTGATGGAACAGTACCTCGAAGGAAACGAGCCGAGTATCGAAGACCTGAAACGGTGCATCCGCAAAGGAACTCGCGACTTGGCATTTTTCCCGACCTACTGCGGCTCGTCCTTTAAAAATAAGGCAGTGCAGTTGGTACTCGATGCAGTCGTAGACTACCTGCCAAACCCGATGGAAGTCAGCCCGCAGCCTGAAGTAGACCTTGAGGGCGAGGAAACAGGCAATTTCGCGATCGTCGATCCAGACAGACCCCTGCGCGCCCTAGCATTTAAGATTATGGACGATCGCTTCGGGACTCTAACCTTCACGCGGTTGTACTCCGGTAAAATATCGAAAGGCGACACCGTACTCAACACCGCCACAGGCAAAACCGAGCGCATCAGCCGTTTGGTAGAAATGCACGCCAACTCTCGCGAAGAAATTGAGTCCGCTCAAGCAGGCGACATTATAGCCATTGTGGGCATGAAAAACGTCCGCACCGGACACACCCTCTGCGATCCCAAAAATCCCGCAACTCTAGAGCCAATGGTTTTCCCAGAACCAGTCATCTCGATTTCGGTCAAACCGAAACTCAAAGGAGGCGAAGAAAAGATGGGAGCCGCGATCACAAAGATGGTACAAGAAGACCCATCCTTCCACATGGTGACAGACGAAGAAAGTGGCGAAATCATCCTCAAGGGCATGGGCGAACTGCACCTCGACATCAAAGTGGACATTTTGAGGCGCACCTACGGAGTCGATGTAGAAGTTGGCGAACCGCAGGTAGCCTACCGCGAGTCAATTACCAAGCGCCTCGAAGACGATTACACCCACAAAAAGCAATCAGGTGGTTCAGGTCAATTCGCCAAAATCGGCTATATCGTCGAGCCTGGTGAGCCTGGAAGCGGCTTTGTGTTCGAGTCAAAAGTAACTGGTGGTAGCGTACCGAGAGAGTATTGGCCAGCCGTGCAAAAAGGCTTCCAAAGCTGCATCGATGTGGGTGTCTTGGCTGGTTTCCCCTGCTTAGACTTGAAATTCACCTTGCTTGATGGAGGTTTCCACCCGGTTGACTCTTCAGCAATGGCCTTTGAAATTGCTGCAAAAGCCGCCTACCGCCAATCGGTTCCCAAAGCTGGGCCTCAGTTGCTCGAACCGATTATGAATGTCGATGTTTTCACTCCAGACGATCACATGGGCGATGTCATCGGCGACCTCAACCGCCGCCGGGGGATGATGAAATCTCAGGAAACAAGCCAAACAGGAGCGCGGATTAAGGCCGACGTGCCCTTGAGTGAAATGTTTGGTTATATTGGCGATTTGCGTACCATGACCTCTGGCCGCGGTCAGTTTTCCATGTCCTTCTCGCACTATGCTCCTTGTCCCAGCAACATTGCTGAGGAAGTGATCAAGGAAGCCAAAGAGCGTCAAGCCGCGAAGTAGTGTATTAAGTGCGATCGCACTCCACGAAAAGATAGCCAGAAACCGGGTTTTTTCCACATCCTTCGCCACAGCGACGAGATTGGCTAAAAACCCGGTTTCTTTGATTTACTCGCCAGGAGCCAGAAACCTGTTTTTTTCCACATCCTTCGCCACAGCGACGAGATTAGCTAAAAACCAGGTTTCTGGCTATCTTGGTGCGTCCAAAACAGTTAAAATTATCTGCGTTGATTTGCGTTAATCTGCGGTTTCGCGATCGATCGAAAATTTATATTTGCTAAAATACAACTAATAATTTAAGACCCAGGCAGGTAGCCATGACAGCCACCCTGATTCAAACCCCAAAAGCCGGATTTCTGCTGAAAAATATTAGTTGGCAGACTTATGAATCTCTGGTAAACGAACTCGCCGAACAGCCGGGAATTCGCCTGACTTACGATCGCGGAAATTTAGAAATTATGACTCCATCAGCACCCCACGAAAAATCTGGAGAACTGTTAGGAAACTTTGTGGAACTTCTAACCGATGAATTAAATCTTGACATTTGCAGCATGGGTTCACTAACCTGCAAGCGCCAAGATTTGGCACGAGGGTTAGAACCTGATAAATGTTACTACATTCAGAATGAAGATGTTGTCTGGAATAAAGAACAAATCGATCTCAATGAAGACCCACCACCAGATTTAGCTATTGAAATTGACATTACCAGCAGTTCGATCGATCGTCTCGAACTTTACGCAAGTTTGGGCGTACCTGAAGTTTGGCGCTACGATGGCAAGCGTTTAATCATCTATCAGTTAGAAGGCAATGAATACGCAGAGTGCGAGGTTTCTCCAACCTTTCCTTTTCTGTCGAAGTCTGAAATGCTCAGGTTTTTGGAACTGAAAAAGACTACAAAAGAAAAGGCTTTGCTGCGGTTGTTCCGGGAGTGGGTGAGGAGTCAAATTCAGTCAGGAGAGTGAAGCAGGGCGATCGTACTTTTGGTATAAGAAGCTGTTGGGTAACACATAAATTTGTAGTGATAACTTCAGTCCTCAAATTTTTATGAGGACTTTAGTTTTGACTGCGAACCTATTTGATTGCGATCGCTCCAGCGGACATGATATCATGTCCGACCAATTAACCATAATATCCCGGTCGGGGCGGGTTTTTGGGATTGTCAATTATTGGTAGGTATTGTTGGTGAACCCGCCCTTACAAAAATTGCGCTCGAACCAAATTAACATTTATTCGCCAGCAAGTTCCGCGCGAAACTTCTCCACAACTCGATTCAATCCCACCGAATGAGAAGCTTTAAATAAAATACGATCGCCCTTTTCCACAAATCCCAACAACCGCTGTGCTAAATCTTCCCGCCCATTTTGCGCCGCAATATCTCCAACCTCCACAAAAGGCAAACCAGCCGCACCCGCAGCCATCGCCGCCGCTTCCTCAAAATCCGCAAATACAAACAAAGCATCAAGCTTCAACTCTTGCGCCGCTTTTCCCACTTGTCGGTGAAATTCGATCGCCCTTTCGCCCAATTCCTTCATCGTACCCAACACCGCAATCCGGCGCTTTCCCGGAGTATCCGCTAACAACCTCAAAGCCGCTAACATCGACTCCAAACCAGCATTGTAAGTCTCGTCAAGAATCACAATATCATCGGGTAAATCGTAGCGGCGCGCCCTTCCATCCGGTAACTCCACCGACAAACCTTGCTGTAACACTTCCCAATCAATATCTAACACTTTTGCTACAGCCAAAGCAGCCAAATAATTTACAGCATTGTGCCGTCCAGCTAGCGGCAGCGGCAGTTGCATACCTTCTACATAAATGGTATCATTACCTAGCAATTCCCCGCACAATTCCCCGCCTTCTAAACCGTAGGTTAAAGTTTTTCCGTGCCAAAAAAGCGCCGCAGTTGGGATTAATTTGTCAGAATCGTGATTGAGAATAGCAATGCTATCAGCAGGCATTTCGGCTAACAGTTCGCACTTAGCGATTGCGATCGCATCTTCCGAACCCAGTCGCCCGATATGCGCCGTTCCAGTGTTAGTAATTACCGCCACAGTAGGACGCGCAATTTGCGATAGCAGGGCAATTTCGCCCCGCCCGCGCATTCCCATTTCAATTACAGCATAATTGTGTGACGGCGAAAGCTCCAATAGAGTTTTTGGGACTCCAATTTCATTGTTGTAGTTATATTGAGTTTTAAGTACATTTCCCCTGGTTGATAAAACTGCCGCAATTAACTCTTTAGCAGTAGTTTTACCGACAGAACCTGTAACAGCAACTATAGGTATACTGAACTGGTCGCGCCACCAACGGGCGATCGTCTGGTAAGCTTTTAAAGTATCGTCAACGCGCAACAGCGGAAAATTAGCAATTTCTTCTTGCCAATCGCGATCGACCACCGCCGCAATCGCCCCCAAATCCCGGGCCTTAGCCACAAATTTATGCCCGTCAAAATTGTCTCCCCGCAGCGCCAAAAATACTTCGCCACCCTCAAGAGTGCGCGTATCCGTGGCAATACCTGTCCCTAAAACTGTCAAAATGTCCTCAGACACGGCAGGTAAAGGTACATTTAAAATTTCAGCAAGTCGGGCGATACTTACGCGACAGACCATATTAGCAGCACTCACATTTCAAATAACTATTTTCACAGTTAATCCTACCTCGCTTGACCTCAAATTCAACTCAAACCAGCTTCACTCAAAGAATTCAACCGATGGAGTCCCTGCTCTCAACCCTAGCAGTTATCAGTCATTCCCAATTTTTTAATGCCACATCCCTAATGCCCCAATCCAAAATGGTAAGCTGTACTGCCTTTAAATTGTATATTTCGACGATCGATCAAAAATCTTATCCCCTCTCTTTACCCGCTCGCGAAGTCGAAGGGATCCTCTCCCCCTCTTCCCCTCAATCACCATAGACAATCTAGATAAACCTCATTACAGAGGGCGGCCGATTAGGATTGATACGATCTACGGTCGATCCGCAATAAGTAAATATCGGTGTGGGATGTAAGTCCGCAACAAGCTGGACTTGCATTCCACACCTATCCGTCGGGAACATCTCATTTTTGTAAAAAGCATTTTTTTATTGAGCGTGCGATCGTCCCCGCTAGCGAGTAGATCCTCGCTAGCGGGGACGATCGCACTATAGTTAAATGCCAAACACCAGATGCTCCCGATCCGTTTTTATTCTGGTAATCTACCGGACACGATCTGACAGTAAACATTCTCATACTAAATCCTCCGCTTACCCATAAATTCACTCGAACCAACCCACATTTTTAAGGAGCATCTCGCGTTTGCCAAAAGTATTGTTTTCACGCCGTGCTGTCCCCCCTCGCTTGCGGATATATCCGCCGTGGGAGATATTAAGCTCGCACTATAAATACAAAACACCAGATGCTCCCGCATTTTTACCAACACTTTACAAAAAATATAGTGATTTTAGGCCTTGCTGATTGTCAACAATTCATGTAATGCTGGTGTTGGTAAATAGTTTAATTAAGCAAAGAACATCGATCGACTGTCTGTGCTGACCGCTTTCGCCCCTCGCGCCCCGTCCGAGGAAAAGCTCGGTTGGCTCAATTGTGGTGCTCGACTCTGCCAAAATTCATCTGTGCCCAGGGCGCTGCAAGCTCGTATCAAATCCTCGGAGGGTTAATCCACGGTGAACGACTACAACAGACAAAGCCACGAAGAAGAAAAACAGTTACTTTACAACCACTTGCTGGAGTTGGTACAAGTAGAGCAGCCGGCCGAACTCATCAGCCGCTTTCGTACTTTGTTTATCCACGGTATCGGATATCCCGATCGCGCCGTCGTCGAAGCACTCGAAAAAATAGCAGCCTCAAAATACGCCCAACAAGAATTTAAGTACATTCTCAACCGCTGCTGCCATATTCCGATCAACCGCTGGCAAACATACCCCAGCAAACAAGCAGCCATCCCCGAATTGATCGCTGTGTTTGAAGAAGCCCCCAGAATATTAACTAAATACAGTCGATCGCGGGTTTCTCACTCGATCCCCCAATTAGTACATCAATTTACCCAAAGCGAACAGTACCTAACCCTCAAACGCTTAGCCCAAGTCATCACCCACAACAACGAAGACAGCAGCAACACCAAAACCCCCGCCACCCTAGCCCTGGGAACCTTAATTCCCCGGTATCCTTACCTCTACAAACACTGCCTCCTCAGCGACGACAGCACCTACGAACAGCAGAAAATCATTAAAACCATCCAAGCCCAAAAGCAGCAGAAATTTGAAATCGACCTCTCGCAATACGTCGCTCACCAAGTGAGAAAAGCCCAAGTAGCGCGCCGTCACACCTCACTTTCCTTCGGCAGAGATATACAAACTATAAAAAACCCTACCTTGTTGAGCGACCCGGAACTGTTCTTTGCCCTCAAGCAATTTGTCGGAAAAGTAGAAGGAGCTGATACATACAGACAGCTAGCGGGTCGCTTCAAGGCGAACGCCAGCACAAACCAGACCTACGGCTCCTTTAAAGACGACTTGTACGAATACCTGATTTCTTCTGTGGCGGACGATCGCTACGGCCAACGCCAATTTAACGAAAAACTGTATAAGCAACTACAAAATACCTTTCCCCACAACGACGATCGCCAGTTCAACGAATTTTTAATGATCAGAACTTGCAGCCAATTATTGAACTTTTTAGTAGTAGAGAGTCCTGCGCGGCCCAACCACTTTGTCTTCATCGACCTGATCTCAAACCTCGGGCCCACCCAAACCACAGGTTTGCTGCTGAAAATCGTGCTAATTTGTGGCAAAGTCAAGCCCTATCTAGAAAAGCGGTTGGCAATTTTGTTCGGCCACTACGAATTTTGTAAGCGAGAAGGGCTAGTGTGGCTAGTCAAAGCTCTAGAAAACCTGAATCTAGCTTTGAGTACCAATTTTGGGAAAGTGGACGTATCTTTCCTGCAGTAGGAGGTACGACAACTTTCTGTCCGGGCGACTGACCGAACATCAGGGCGAGAAACCCGTCTTCTAAATCCCTAAAAACTTTACGTTTAATTATCAGAAAATTGGGTTTTCAACCCCGTCCTTTGAGGACGGCTTTTTTGCATTGTTAAGTAAAATAACAAATCCATCTTCACAAATGAATATGGTAGAGTATAGCAATCAGACAAGATGTAAAAACCTACCTCCGGACTGGGGGAAAGTCTACGCCCAAAACATTCACAGAGGAGATATGACTGTGCGCGTAACGTGCAAATGCGGTCAGCGAAAGGAACCCTAGCAATAGGGATATTAAGACCCAAATGTCTTAAGAATCCTCGTGCCCGATTGCCGAGGAGTGTCAACAAGACCTAATTAACTGCTGAAAGCTATTCAAAAGAAGCTATTCTGTGTTAAAATCCCAAGTGTATCAGATTCGGTTGCAGGCTTTGTTCATTGCTACAGAATTGTCTAAAAACTTGCCCTTCTGTATCGGCAGGGAACTCTCCGAAACTGAACTCTTTGCACTGTCTAATTTTTGGAGTTATTCCTCATGTCGATATACGTCGGTAACTTATCCTACCAAGTTACCCAAGAAGACATCACCACCGTCTTCGCCGAATACGGAACCGTTAAGCGAGTACATCTACCTACCGACAGGGAAACCAGTCGCCCCCGCGGCTTCGGTTTTGTAGAAATGTCAACAGACGCAGAAGAAGATGCAGCGATTGCTGCACTCGACGGAGCTGAGTGGATGGGTCGCGACCTCAAAGTTAACAAAGCTAAGCCCCGCGAAGATGAAGGCGGCCGGGGCGGCGGCAACCGGGGCGGTGGCGGCCCAGGAAAATTCTCTCGCGGCGGAGGCGGAGGCGGAGGACGTTATTAATTTCCTAAGATCGAGAGTAGAGATTTGAGAGTAGCAGCAGGCGATCGATCAGATCTAGGTCCGAACCACCGTCCGAACCACTTCCAGTCTGGTCGATCCCTACCCTAATCTTCAAGTTTCCCGATCGACCGCATTAAATAGATTTCTTGCATAAATATTCGATCGAGTCGGTTAACCGCAGATTTCGAGCGGATCAACATCGATCGACGCAGATGATTCAATCTTGTCTGCAATTGAGTGCAAGAAGTGTAATATACCAAAAAGCCAGGGGCCTAACCCTTGGCTTTTTGGTATGAACGTATCGGGTATGAGTCAAAAACCTGCCGGACAAAGCCCTTCAAGTGGCTCTACTGTTTTAATCGTCAGGTTCGATGCTGCTGCTCAATCCGTGATTGTTGAGCGTTTCAGCGTAAAACTCCGCGTGTTCGAGAGCGCAAACAATCACAAGTCCCAGCCCGTTAGTGTGGGCTTCCATCATCACATTCACAGCCTGTGGCTGAGTCATACTCGGTACCGTCGCCATCAAAGTCTGCACCACGTATTCCATCGGATTGAAATCATCATTGTGCAGCAAAACCCGGTAGCGCGGCGCAAGCTTGCGGACTGTAGAACGCTTTTCAATAATTTCGACAGACACTAATCTATACCTCCTGACTTGTAAAATGTTAAAATTTGTGAATAATCTTGAGCCGGATTCTTCCCCCGTGCAAGACTATCCCACTTTCAGCTATTTTATTGAAATCTGAAAAATCAGACAAGGCGGTACTCGCGATCGCTCGCTCGCGGCGAACCCAACACCAGAGGCAGCGGGAGTGTCCCCAGGCTGTAGCCACGACCTTATTAAGGCCATAATATGACAAAAGCCCGATCGGTTAAAAATAAAAAACTACTACCTGTTGAGTCCCCAGAACAGACAGAATCTAAATAATATGAAACGCAAACCTAACTCCTACAGAGACGACGCATTCCGAGACGAAGACACCAGCTCATTGGGCGGAAAGTCGCGGCGTCAACCTCAGTCCGGCAAACCTTCTTTCCTCAATTCTGCCACCATAGGGATTTTAACAGCAGTTTTTATTCTAGGAATTGGGATTGGCATCGCCTTTAGCTCCACAGCTACAATTAGCCCAGAAAACGTAGCATCGCGCGAATTTATCGATCGCAGCGCCCCGAACCCAGAACTTTGCGTGCAGTTTGGAGCCAGCGCGATGGTAACAGATATGCGCGTATACCTCACCCTCAACCCCTTTAACGTCTACATTTCGCAGCCGAGTATGCGCCCTGGATGCGTCCTGCGAACCAATAACTGGGCAATTCTCGAACAAAGAAAACTGATCGACCAAAACCAAGTGCGCGAGTGCAAAAATCGGATGAACACCTTTGGCTTCACAGGGCCCCTGGAAGGTCAACCGCAAATTAACTGTATCTATCAAAACGACGGCGCTAAAAACCTGTTCCTCAACCAACCGGGTTCGATAGCTCCAGCGGTTGAAGGTCAAAATTTCTAAATTGCCGATATAGCGGTTTTTGCTCGTCGAGTCAAGGGAAGATTTTTCTCTTCCTCCGACGAGCAATTGCTTGAATCTTCGATCGATACAGAAACCGCCGAGGGTGGCAGATGCGCGGAGCGACGCAGATTATTTTTAGAGAGTTTTTACGAGGGGTGCAAGATGATTCTTTTGGCTTTTTCCCTCGAACTTCTTACTTTTTTACGCTCGAAAACTGAACGGGGAGCAGCGACGTAAGTTGTGGTAACACCTGCGGCGGCTCCAGCCAGTAAGCCGATGCGGGAAAAGCCAGTAGCGGCTTGCTCGGATGCTTACCTTTGGCGATCGCCCGGAAGCGGTTCGCCAAAGGTAAGTATCCGCTTTTGGGGTGCTTCTATTGCCGAAATTTGAGGTTTTAGACTGGGTACAGCCGCAGGTCGTACACCCGAACGTTCATTGAGGCGAACACTCACTAAAGGCACTGTTATCGGTCGGATTTGGTCATTTGTAGTTGGTATCGGTACAGAATTGGCAGGGAAATTCGGCGAAACAGGAGATTCTGGGCGATCGACCCCTGTTGCAGCAGTTGAGTTAGAATCTGTCGGTGGCTGGTTTGACCGTGCTGGTATTGTAGTCGGGAGTTGAGTTTCGGGAGTTTTTACGAACTGAGTCGGTTCGATAGAGGGACGCAACACCCAGCGATTTTCTACCCCGATTCTTTGGAATTGAATTTGTTCGCCGTTGAAAGCTGCTCCGGGAGCCAAATTTAGGACAATTCTCGTGGTTCCGGCCCGAAGTTGAGTCACGCCTACAGAACGCACTGCGCCTTGCGAGTATAGTTGAGTTGCGTCCACTCCGATCTCTGTATTGGGCAAATCCACAGCAATTTGATTCGGGTTGAGCAGAGAATATAGGGGAGTTGTTCCCTCTGGGAGAGTAATTTCTAGCTGATTTGTGGCTGGATCGAATTTCCAACTTGTGACTGTAGAAGCATTGGCTGGTTGGAGTGTTATTTGCAGGATCGCAACTGTGGTGGCGGCGGCGCAGGCTAAATTTGCAGCGATCGACACAGAGCCTGACAGTGAGGGTATCATGTAGGTTTAAGGATAATTTCTTTAGTAAAGATATTGCGGGCGATCGAACTGTTAACGGCAAGCGCGGTTTAACGCTGAAAGTTTAGCATTAATTGGTAATTGGTAATTGGTAATTGGGGAATAGGAAGTTATACACAGCAGCTTGATACTCCCCACCGATGAATCGGGGGGATTCTTGATGTATTCCACAAAGGGACTTTCAAAGGCGTTAACAAAGCACCTCTACCCACTTAGATTGGACGAATCCAAACCTTGCGTATACTTTTAACTTTTTTCGGTTTTCGGAGTCCATCACTTATGCCAGATAGGTACGCTCAATAATTCACTGTTGCTTGTTTGGTCAGGCTACGGTCAGGCCGAGACGAACCAAAGAAAGGAGTTTCACCTTATTAAATTATTTCAACACGTAGATGGTTGTTCTTAATCGCTGTAATTAGTCTACCAGTTTGTATTAAACCGTGCCATATTTTTAGGCGACTTGCATTCGCAGCCGCGTTCCTCCCCATATCGGTAGCCAAAGGCTTGCCACTCGTTTTTAGGTGAAAAACTGTTTCTACAATTGTTGATGCTAAACCAACGATATTTCACGGGCAGAACTCCCGCCGGACAAGGCTGTGCCGTTTTTTTTAATAAATATGGCCTCTGATTTATATCTAGCAATATTTTTCAAACTTGGTACTCTATCATGTTCTGTCGATTACCGGAATACAAAAAGTTTGTAGTGAGGACTTCAGTCCTCATGCTCGAACCTTAATCCGCTATTGGATTGCGGACTAAAGTTCTTACTACGCTACAAACCTTTGCGAGTTTTGTTTTATCTCGGTTGAGTGACAAAATCCAGGGCAGTAATAGCATTGCTAGGCCCAAAAACATTAGCCAAAACCTCCCCAGTGGCAGCAACTTGCAGGACATAACCGTTGGCATCGCGCGAGTTAATTCCCAAAGACTCAAAACTTAAGCCGTCGGCAAGGACAAACTTGTCGGTTCCTACTTCAAAATTAAGCACAGTATCGATGCCACTGTTGCTATTTAACACAAATCGATCGCTCCCGCTACCTCCAATTAAAGTATCCTCTCCCCCATCGCCAAACAGCCAGTCATCCCCTGCGCCTCCATTGAGAATGTCGCTATCTTTCCCTCCATGAATCGTGTCGTTACCGTCACCGCCATTAAGAGCATCTTGCCCTTCATTGCCGTAGAGAAGGTCGTCGCCACTGCCGCCGTTGATGCAGTCTTGCTGACCGTTTGCACCCACCGGGCCTAGCTCGTTTTCTCCCCGATCGCCAAAAATAGTATCGTTGCCATCATCGCCACACAAAATATCGTTGCCGTCATCGCCATAAATCAAGTCGCTGCCGGCATCTCCGTGGGCTAAATCGTCATCCTTGCCGCCCTCAATAGTATCGTTGCCAAAACCACCGCCGAGAGAATCGGAACTCTCGCCGCCGTTGAGATAGTCGTTACCATCTCCCCCAAACAACAAGTCGCGGCCGTTGACATCGGTGACTAACTGGTTTGCCGCGCCGCCGTAAAGGGAATCGTCTCCCTCGTCGCCGACAATGGTATCAGCACCGAGTTCGCCCCAAATTATGTCATTATCTTTGCCGCCGTAAGCTAAATCGTTACCTTTGCCAGCAAAAATGCTGTCGTTACCGCTACCGCTGCCAATGATGTCGCCGGTGTCGTTGCCGAAAATTAAGTCGCCTTCATCGCTAACATTTATGCTGCCTTGGGGATTGCCATAGTCGCCAACGATCGTATCAGAACCTTTATTGCCATAGAGAGTATCCGAGCCGGTTTCGCCAAAAATGCGATCGCCCCCTTTTCCTCCAAATACCACATCCCGACCGTTACCGCCTAGCAAAGTATCGTCGCCCTCTTGGCCGTTGAGCCAGTCCTGGCCGTTGCCTCCAACCAGAAAATCTTGCCCCTCCGGGTCGCCGTCTAGGGAGTTTTGGACTCCGCCGAACAGAGAATCGTCTCCGCTGTCACCGTAGAGCGTGTCCTGGCCCTTGTCGCCCCAAATCAGGTCGTTTTCTTTGCCGCCGTAAACGGTGTCTGCGTCTTTGCCCCCGTAAACCGTGTCATTACCTTGAGCGCCAGCAATGGCGTCGCTGGAAGAACCGCCGAAAATCAGATCGCCGTCGTTACCAGTCAAGTTGATGTTGTTGCCGTTGTCCCCGACGATCGTATCGGAACCGCGATCGCCGTACAATGTGTCGGAATTGCGATCGCCAAATATGCGATCGTCTTGTTTGCCCCCGAACACCACATCATTTTCTTTACCGGCGTAAACGATGTCGTTGTTTCTGCCAGCAGCGATGAAGTCTTGCTGTTGGTCTCCAAAGAAGATATCGGAGCCACCTTCGCCTAAAAGCGTGTCGTTGCCCTCAAAGGAGACAAACAGTTCGTTAGTGTCGTTTCCTGTTAAATAATCGTTTCCGGGAGTCCCGAGGACAGTGTTTTCGATGTCAATGAGCGCGGAGGCGCTTGACTCGAAGTTGAGTATTGGGGAAGGCTGGGGTTGGACAAATGCGATCGCCCTCAGCAGGGGCAAGGGTTCGCAACCGCAACCGGTATCCGGTTCGGGAACTCCAGCGAAAATAGGAGTCGGAGTAGGTGCGCCCGGAGTCGGCGCGCCTGGAGTCGGCGTCCCCGGAGTAGGTGCGCCCGGAGTAGGCTCGCCCGGAGTAGGTGCGCCTGGAGTCTGCTCGCCCGGAGTCTGAGTCTGCTCGCCCGGAGTCTGAGTCGGAATCGGAATCGGAATCGGAATCGGAATCGGAGTCGGAGTCCCCGGAGTCGGTGCGCCCGGAGTCGGTGTCCCCGGAGTCGGAGTCGGAGTCCCCGGAGTCGGAGTCCCCGGAGTCCCCGGAGTCGGAGTCCCCGGAGTCGGTGCGCCCGGAGTCGGAGTCGGAGTCGGAGTCGGATTCCCCGGAGTCGGAGTCGGAGTCTCCGGAGTCGGAGTCGGATTCCCCGGAGTCGGAGTCGGAGTCGGATTCCCCGGAGTCGGAGTCGGAGTCGGAGTCGGAGTCGGATTCCCCGGAGTCGGAGTCGGATTCCCCGGAGTCGGAGTCGGAGTCGGAGTCTCCGGAGTCCCCGGAGTCCCCGGAGTCGGAGTCTCCGGAGTCCCCGGAGTCCCCGGAGTCCCCGGAGTCGGAGTCGGAGTCCCCGGATTCGGTATTGGCCCCGCCAGGACGGTGGTGATGACAGTGGCTCTGGACTCGGAACCGTTGTTGTTGGTCTGTTCTGGGTCAAAAGTGGTCGATCGGCTACTGGAGGTATTTTTGATGCTGCCCGTTTCTGGAATGACTAATGTTACCTGGCGATCGGTGTTGCTGCCGCTAGCCAAGCTGGGAATTATTGGGAAGGTGACAATCCCCGTCACTGGATCGTAAGTGCCGTCATTGGATGCCGTGACTATCTTTAAACCGGGAATGATGCTGTCTGTAATCACTACATTTTCCGCAGCATTCGGCCCATTGTTGGAGGTAGTGATAGTATATGTCACCAAACTGCCTGCCTGAGCCGATGTGAAGCCGTCCTTGACTGTAACCAGATCGGCGACTGCACCGATCGCCGTAATGACTTGTCCCCCCGGCTCACCGGGCGCTGCGATGACCGAGCCGTTGTTGTTTGTCAGGTCGGGGTCAAAAGTGTCCGATGTACTCGAAACCACGTTGAGGATGCTCGTCAGCGTCGGTGGCGGTACAAATTTGATCGTGCGGCTTTGGCTGCTGCCGCTGGCTAAAGTCGGGATCGGGAAATCGATCGTCCCTGTGGTTTCGTTGTAGGTGCCGCCGTCGGACACCGTGACATTTTTTAAGCCGGGAATCAGGCTGTCGGTGATGACTAGGTTGGTCGCGGTACTAGGGCCGTTGTTGCTAGTAGTAATTGTATAAATCAGCGTATCGCCCGCCTTGATGGTTGCCGGAGCAGTCTTTTGGGTGACAATATCGGCGACTGCACCGATCGCCGTAATGACTTGTCCCCCCGGCTCACCGGGCGCTGCGATGACCGAGCCGTTGTTGTTGGTCAGGTCGGGGTCAAAAGTGTCCGATGTACTCGAAACCACGTTGAGGATGCTCGTCAGCGTCGGTGGCGGTACAAATTTGATCGTGCGGCTCTGGCTGCTGCCGCTGGCTAAAGTCGGGATCGGGAAATCGATCGTCCCTGTGGTTTCGTTGTAGGTGCCGCCGTCGGACACCGTGACATTTTTTAAGCCGGGAATCAGGCTGTCGGTGATGACTAGGTTGGTCGCGGTACTAGGGCCGTTGTTGCTAGTAGTAATTGTATAAATCAGCGTATCGCCCGCCTTGATGGTTGCCGGAGCAGTCTTTTGGGTGACAATATCGGCACCAGGACTGACGCTGGTGGACACGGTGGCGCTGGGGTCGGTACCGTTGTTGTTGCCAGGAGTCAAGTCGGGAGTGATCGAGCTACTTCTGGCGGTGTTGCTGAAGGAAGTTGCTGTCAGGGGTACTGTGAAGCCGATCGTCCGGTTGACTGTTTCACCGTTGGCGATCGCCACGGGTGGGAAGGTAACAATTCCTGTCACTGCATCGTAAGTGCCCTCGTTAGATGCCGTGACTCCCGTTAATCCGGGAACGATGCTGTCAGTGATGGTTACAGCTTGTGCCGGACTGGGGCCGTTGTTGAGTGTGGCGATGCTGTAGCTGACCGAGCTGCCGGGGATAGCAGTGGTAGAGCCGGTTTTGGTGGTTGCCAGATCGGCGTTGGGCGTAATAGTTGTCGTAACACTAGAGTTGGTCGGAGTTCCCTCTTTGTTGGTGGTGGAGCCGTTGTTGTTACGGTTGTTCGGGTCGGGAGTCGCCGATCGGCTCCGAGCCGTGTTGCTGATGGTGTTAAGCGTGGCTGGCGCAACGAAACTGACGGTGCGGGGCTCAGTCGCCCCGTTTGCCAGCGTCGCCACCGGTGGAAAGGAGACAATGCCGGTTTGTGCGTCATAGCTCCCGCCGTTGGAAAAGCTAACTCCTGTTAAACCCGGAATAATACTGTCAGTGATGGTCACGTCGATCGCTGGGTCGGGCCCCCTATTAGTCGTGTTCAGCGTGTAGGTGACGGTTGACCCGGCAGCAGCAGTCAGATTGCCGCTCTTGGTAGTGACTACATCCGCGACTGTATTGACAATTGTGGTAAAGACTACACCAGGCCCATCGACTTGCCCCGGCGGGGATATAGCGCTGTTGTTGCTGAGGTCAGGGTCGAAAGTCGAGCTATTGCTGAATGCAATGTTAGAAAAAGTAGTGCCGACAGGTAAATCAGACCGCACATTAACTGTCACGCTGTAAGTGAGAGTCTCGCCGGGATTGAGAACGGGAACTACAGGCCAGGTGACAGACTTCGTTTGGTTCTGGTAAGTGCCATTATCCGAGACATTGAGAATTGGCGGGTTTCCGGGGGGAATGAGCAGTTCAAAAGGTATTTCGTCTTGAATCTTGACGTTTCTAGCGGGCGCTGGCCCTTTGTTGACCGTTGTAATCGTGTAGGTAATGCTGCCCCCTGGCTTGATGAACGCAGAGCCGGTCTTGATCGTGCTCACGTCAGCCGAGATAGTCGGAGGATTTACCGTCTCGACTACCAGGTTTTGAAGTTCGTGAATGTTGTTGGCACCTCCTGTGGAACTGCCAAAACCAAATTTGAAAATTGGCGGTACTGGGCCGTTTTCGGTTGACAAGTTGGGGATGTCGATCACTGTAGTTTCGTAGGTGCCGTCAAAATCCCTATCGAAGGCAACGGTGAGGCGATTGGGATCCACCTTGTCGTTAGATGGATTTAGGGTAACTTGAACGGCTCTTCTGGCTTGATCCCGATCGCTCGTGAAGGTATTGCTGAAATTAAAACTGCTGCCGGCAACAGGGCCACTAAAGTCAATGCTCGTAGGAATGTTATCGATGCCGAAGGGAACGATCGCATTTGTTAAAAACGAATAACTATTTGCTTGATTTCCTCTAATAGTTACTGAATCAGGTCTGAAAGAACCAATAGAGGAGCCGGGAATCGAAGGAGGCTCCGGGCCAGAGCGCCCTTCTGTGGATGTTGAAAAATTGCCAAACTCGTCAAGCCCAATGCCTAAATAACCTCCGTCAATACCGGCTGTACCCGTTCGTGGAGCATAAGCCAGAGAACCGCCAAAACCCCCAGTCCTGGTTGGGCTAACAGTGCCATCAATCAAGAAGAAACCCAGCCCGTCTCCTGGCTGAGGGCTAATAAAGCCTTGCGGAGACGCAAATTGCTGGCTTGAACCGTAGGAATAAAAATCAAACTTAACTCTGATACCGTCGGTTGAAGGAATGGGGTTGTTGTAGATGACGAAGGCTTCCCGGTTGTTTACTGCTGGAGTTAATCGCAGGGCACCATCGCCTGGAACACTGCCTCCGACAGCCGGAAGTATGCCGGATACAGTCCCTCCGGTAATGCCGGGGATATCTTGAGAAGATGCTGGCCCCCCAGCCGGATTGAACAGCGCACCGCCTGTTCCCCCGTAAATCCAAGGCCCCCTAACTGTGGCGTTCTTGAAAGTTTCGTTAACTAATGTGCCTAGGGTGTAGCTGTATGCTTCGAGCGCTGCTTTTTCAATGGCGATACTCGCCTCGATTTCCCCTGTCGCAAATTCTAATTTCCAGTCGCCGCCTAGTGCCGCGCTCCCCGTCAAGTTGTCGGAGGCTGCAATATCTGCACCACTAATTGCCTTCAGCCGCCGCACGAAGGCCCGGCCGCTTTCTCCGGCTGCGACGCTGCACCCGCACAACAAGATAGCTCCTCTCTCGCTGAGGCTTTTTCCCCACTGCTGCAACAAATGGCTGTAGGTTTCTATGTTGTCGCTGCTCAG
Source organism: Tychonema sp. LEGE 06208 (assembly GCF_015207505.1). Lineage (GTDB taxonomy): Bacteria > Cyanobacteriota > Cyanobacteriia > Cyanobacteriales > Microcoleaceae > Microcoleus. The sequence continues at coordinate 69,998 of NZ_JADEWT010000003.1, read as the reverse complement.
GGCGATCGACCCTAGTTGCACTGCTGCTTCTCGACCGTGAGAAATTATTTGCAGGCTGTCTAAATTGCTACAACTAGCCAAAATTGTAGTAATTTGCTCGACTCCATCCCGCTGCGAGTCGAGTATAAATACTTCTGTACCTGCTGTTGCTCCGCTTGCCAAGCTGTCGTATTGCTCTACTCTGGCATCGAGGAACAGCACATTTTTTACACTCCGGGCGATCGGCGATTCTGTTACTGGCAAAAATTCTGTTTGGGAGTTCCCAATTCCCGCACTCTCATCGTTTTTTGAGGAATATAAACACCAGTCTCCATTTACTTCTTGTGTTTTTTGAGCGGGATGAGTTGCTATTATTCGGGATGTTTTGTTAGTAATGCTTGCGGTGGTATTGCTTACTTTTTGGGTTGTAAAAATTGGTTTGTTGCAGATGCTTTGCATGGTAGAATTCCCTGAGTAATAATTGCCGTAAGATGCCCGTTTCAAGATGATAGCGACATCGGAAAAAAAAGCTTGGATTGCAGAGTTATCAGCTCTGCAGCTTGAATGTGATCGAGAGCAAGAGGCTTATTTTACTCAGCACAAAGCTGTGCTATCTCGCTCTTTGATAGCATTGCAAATATAGTCGGCGCAAGCGCTGAAGATTGGGAACTTAAATTCCACCAATCTATCTATTAGGAGATATTTCGCATTCGATTTTTGCGATCGAGTGTATTTTTATACCCGCATTTTTTTTACATCCGGCAACGGACAATAACAAGAATTCTCAAAAATTTATTTTATGAGGTTTCTGTCGATCGTCCAATGCAGTTTACGGGTAGAGAAATTTCACTATTTCTGAACTAAGAAACCGGGCTTCACAGACAAAAAGAGTTCCTTGCAGCCCTCACTCCCGGTAAAAAACCCGGTTTCTTGGGTTTTGGTGCGCTAGCCCCCTTCGCAATCGCCCAAAGAGATTAATTAAGGATGGGATTGCTAGAAAGCGGCCGGGACATCATTAGGCCGGCAGCATCCAAAACCTGTGATTAAACTGAAACATACATACCCTGTAGCGACGAGGTGTCTTAAAAATTTATGAGTTGCAGTCTGGAGACAACAATTCTGGTTTGAGACTGCGTTTATTTGCACAAAAACAGATTGGTACAGCTAGCAAGAAACTTCTCACTCCAACTGTCAACTTATAGTCTTCTAGCGAGTTTATGTTTGAGGTTAATGGTCGGGACAATTGTTTGTACACAATTTTTCATGATGTTTTGCAGAAATCGAGTTGCAGATGTGTTCGTCAGCTACTGGCGATTTTTATTCGCTCATTTTTTCAACTGCAGGAGGGCGTCTAGGAGAGTCGGAACTAACTTGATTCCTAGATTTTTCGCCACCAAATTCAGATTTATTCTCTAAACCTGGTTTTTGCGTGCAAGTCCTCAACTAGAAAAGCACCGGCTCGCAGTCTGCCACTTATAGCAACTGTAACCAAGCAATACTGCTCGATTAATTTTTAATTGCTGAGTTGTGGCACGGCTTGTGCTGAAAAAGATCCAACAACAATCCTTACACTTAAGTACATACTAACTTATCAATTACTGCATCAGCAAATTTACGTAGATAGTAGCCCCATTACAAGCTATATCTTTTCACCGCGAACGTCAAGAGTTCTGGCTCGGTAGTAGCGACAATCAAGACAGGGCCCAGAAAGATTGACTGCACAACGGATGTAATGAGAGCGGGCGTTGTACTCGCGATCTCGCCGATCGCATAACCGAGGTCTTCTACGTAAGTGCGATCGACCGTTGCTAGTTGATTTCGCACAGGTATGTTTGCTACCGCTAGCCCGACCGCTGCAATTTTATCTTGGGCTTGGCTCTGGCCGATCGCATCACCCACAAAGACAGCAGCGACGGAGCTAAACCTATGAAAATAATCAAGATAGCAGTTAGTACATTTAGTCAACTTGTGTGGGGAATATTTTCTTTAATTTAGGCGATCGACAACAGAAAATTATCCGCCGAGAGACGGTTTTAAATCATAAAAGTTCCCGGAAAAGTTTGAAACTTTGCCGGTGCGTTAGCCGTTTGCTGGCTGCTACTCGCGGGAGAGCGGTTATTTTACAAAACTAGACAGGAGAAACCGGGTTTAGTTCAAAAACAGACAAGCCCGTAATAGGTTCGATCGTTCGGACTTTAATCCTCTTTAAATCAGAGGACTAAAATCCGAACGATCGAACGGTTGGAAAAAATCCGGTTCCTCTCAAAAACCAAAACGGTTAAACCTTAGCAACATCCGCCGCTAAATCCATCAATGTACTAGAAGCCTCCACCTTCGCAACATCCAACAAAGTCTTTAAAACCGAATCGGGATTCAAACTAATCGAATCAATTCCCAACTCCACCAAGAATCGAGCAAACTCAGGATAATCGCTTGGTGCTTGACCGCAAATCCCAATCTTGCGATCGTACTTTTTCGCCGCTTTAATGGCAATTTCTATCATCCGCTTCACAGCTTCATTACGTTCGTCAAAAATGTGGGCGACTAAAGCAGAATCTCGGTCTAATCCTAATGTTAGCTGAGTTAGATCGTTAGAGCCGATCGAGAATCCATCAAAAACCTGGGCAAATTCATCAGCAAATATGACATTGCTGGGCAATTCGCACATCACATAAACTTGCAAGCCGTTTTCACCCTTGACTAAACCGTGTTTTGCCATCTCAGCTAAGACTTTTCGGCCTTCCTCCGGCGTGCGACAAAACGGAATCATCGGAATCACATTTGTCAAGCCCATGGAGTCGCGAACTCGCTTCAATGCTTTGCATTCTAAAGCGTAAGCTTCGCGGTAATTCGGGTCGTAATAGCGAGAAGCGCCGCGCCACCCAATCATCGGGTTTTCTTCTTTGGGTTCAAACTGCCGCCCTCCCAAAAGATTAGCATATTCGTTGCTCTTGAAATCGCTCATCCGCACGATGACAGGATTGGGATAAAATGCGGCGGCGATGGTGGCAATTCCGCAGGCTAATTTGTCGGTAAAAAAATCTGGTTTGTGTTCGTAAAGTGCTGTGAGTTTGCCAATTCGACGCTTGACGGATTCGTCGGTCAATTCGTCAAAGTGAATCAGTGCCAGGGGGTGCGTTTTGATGTGGTTGGCGATGATGAATTCCAGCCGCGCTAAGCCTACTCCGTTGCAAGGAATTGCTGACAAACTAAAAGCTTCTTCTGGGTTGCCGACATTCATTAAAATTTGAGTGCGGGTGCGGGGCAAATTGTCGATTGCACTTTCTTGTATTTCAAACTCCAGTAAACCCGAATAAACTTTGCCTTCGTCTCCTTCGGCACAACAAACAGTAATTTCTTGATTGTTTTGCAAGACTGTCGTAGCATCGCCGGTGCCGACAATTGCGGGAATTCCCATTTCTCGGGCAATGATGGCAGCGTGGCAAGTGCGGCCGCCGGAATTGGTGACAATGGCGCTGGCTTTTTTCATGATCGGTTCCCAATCCGGGTCAGTTTTGTTGGTGACAAGAACTTCTCCAGCTTCAAATTCGGCGATTTTGTGAGAGTCTAAAATGATATGGGCTTTGCCTTGTCCGATCGCTTCGCCCACGGCGCGTCCCGTTGCCAAAACTGTGCTGGAACCGTGCAATTTGTAGTTCCGCAAAACTGTAGCGGATTTTTGTGATTGTACTGTTTCCGGTCGCGCTTGGACGACAAAGAGTTCGCCAGTATTGCCGTCTTTTGCCCACTCGATATCCATCGGCGTGTAGGTTCCCCGCACTTGGGAATAGTGTTCTTCGATCTGTATTGCCCAACGTGCTAGTTGCAGAATTTCGTCATCGTTAATGGCGTATTTGCCGCGTTCTTTTGGCGATACTGAGACGTTTTTGGTGTATTTAGAACCGCCAAGATCGTACACCATTTTGATGTCTTTTGTACCGAGCAGTTTGTCGAGAATTGGGCGGAAACCTTGTTTTAATGTGGGTTTAAAAACTAGGTATTCGTCGGGGTTTACGGCTCCTTGAACGATATTTTCTCCTAATCCGTAGGCGGCGGTAATTAATACGGCATTTTTGAAGCCGGTTTCGGTGTCGATGCTGAACATGACGCCGGAGGATGCTAAGTCCGATCGCACCATTTTTTGCACGCCGACGGATAAAGCGACTTCTAAGTGGTCGAAACCTCGGAGTTGGCGGTAGGAAATTGCTCTGTCGGTGAAGGTGGAGGCGAAGCATTTGTGACAGCATTCGAGCACGCCGGTGCAGCCGTGAACGTTGAGGTAGGTTTCTTGCTGTCCGGCGAAACTCGCGTCTGGTAAGTCTTCGGCGGTGGCGGAGGAACGTACTGCTACGTCGGTGCCCTCGCCGTAGCGATCGCACAATTTTTCGTAAGCATCGGCGATCGCCGCTTGCAGTTCTTCTGGAAATGGTGTACTCAGAATCAATCCGCGCGCTTCCTTGCCTTTTTGTTGTAGGTTGTGCAGGTTTTCTACGTCTAAATCAGCAAATATTTCGCGCAATTTTGCTTCTAAACCCCCCGCAGAGATGAAGTAGCGGTAAGCGTATGCTGTAGTTGCAAATCCGTTGGGGACGCTGACTCCTTTGGGTTTTAGCTGTTGGATCATTTCGCCCAAAGAAGCATTTTTACCGCCTACTAATGGGATGTCGGCGATCCCGACTTCATCAAACCACAATACTAAGGCTTTTTCTTTGGGAATTAAAAGTTGTTGTTGACTTGCTAATTTTTCTAGCATGAGTTTTTTCCTCTCAACTTCATTTCTGTTCTGTCAGTTGATATAGCCTTTCAAGCTCTCATAGGAGGTACTATCCGGCCTAGGGCATACCTCACTGTTTTAAGAACCGCTATATGAGATTTGAGATTGTACCTCTTCCATTCATTCACCAATAATCTGAAATAGCCTGGATCTGTGTCGATTCGCCTTTCATCTGGGGTTTATATCAAATCCTCTCTTCATCGAAATAGTAAATTCACTGTTGACTGTTGACTGTTAACCGTTAACATCATTTGAATCCACAAGCTTAAACTCTCGTCTCAACTTTTGGCTCGATCGCGAGTTCTACCTTCAACTTGTGTATCGCTTTTGGGCCGGGGCAAAAGACGGTCAACAAAAAACTGTCAACTTTTTAAGGTATTTTTTCGCGAAGTTTATCGAGTTTTTTCCTAGGCTGTATCCAGCAGAGTTTTTGATTGCCTATATTTCAATAGTATCACTTTTTTTATAAATAGCAAGACTGGTAGAAAAAAAAATCATTGCAAAAAGTTAAGAAATGGCTCTGGGGATTTTATGTAAGCTATTATAAAAAAAACTGGCGGACAGATGAATATCTAAGATAGTTGCCACGGTTTTTTTGCACTGACCGCGCTGTGCGGGGACAGGGCTGGGATTGTTTTGGTAGCCGAATCTACGGGCAAAAAAGAATTGGTTGCTGGGGGCGATCGCCCAAAAAACACAACACCAAGCAGCTTTGTTTATTGAAAAAACCGAACTTCTCAAAACCGCAACGCAAAAGTTTGATTCCTGATTGGCTTAACCTAATCGGAGCGCAAACACTCGTTCTAGAGTATTAGAATTGAGTTGCCCTCAAGGGCTTTAAATTATTGAATGATCTGCCTCGATCTGTGTCGCACCTTGGGAAATCTGCGGTTAACAGAGCGATCGAATATTTATGCAACTCAATTCTATTTTATAGCCTTTCAAGCTCTCCTATGAGGTGTGCCGAGGTATGCTGCAACCCTTACAGTGTCAAGCTTTTCATAGCAAAACTGGTACTTCACCTTTTAGAGAAAGGCTATATAACCTTTGTAATGGGTTACTGGTAATAAAAATTGTCAACTGCGAGCTTTTGTTTCCATGCTCAATTACCTTTTTCCCTACGAGCTGTAACTCATATTACCTTCCAAAGGCTGTAGTTGTTAAACCGGCAGTTTTTTAACTTTGAGTAGCGGTATTTTGGGGTATTAAATTATTTATATGCTATAATAGTTAGCTCGACTGCCTTAGGACAAAAAACAAGGTATATGATATCAGTTTTGAACTCAACCGGAAAGAAAAACGGCTTTAAAGTTCTCTTGGTCGAAGATAATCAAGCCGAAGCCGAGCTGATCGAAGAATTATTATTAGAAAGAAACGTCAGGAGACCAGAAGCGCAAAGGCTTTCTGTAAGCTGTACAGACCGTCTCAGCACAGCGCAGCAACTTTTGAGGGACGAACATTTTGATGTGATTTTACTAGACCTTTCCCTGCCAGACAGCCAAGACTTGAGTACAATTGTCAAGATACAAGAATACAGCCTCAATACTCCGATCGTCGTATTGACTGCCCGCAACGATGAAGAACTAGCCGTGAAGTCAATCCAAGCAGGAGCTCAGGATTATTTAGTCAAGCGAAAAATTGACAGCGAATTATTAATGCGATCGCTCCGCTACGCAGTCGAGCGGCAGCACAACCAAGAAGCTTTGCAAAAAAGCGAAGAAAAATATCGCTCGGTAGTCGAAAATTCCCTCGTCGGAATTGCAATTATTGCTCCTCCAATTTCCCCCGATTTAGTCGGCAAATGCGAGTGGTTGGAAGTTAACGATGCTTTGTGCGATTTGCTGGGATACAACCGCCAAGAACTTCTGCAGGGAAATTGGGAAAATTGGAGTTTTTATGAAGATTTGCCTGCCAGTTTAGAGCAGTTAAATAAAATTCTGACAGGGAAAAGTGAAGGCTATGTTTTAGATAAAAGGTGGCGCAAAAAAGACGGAAAAACTATTTATACGAGAGTTTCGCTACGCTGTATTCGCGGCAGAGACGGCTCGATCGACCGGATGATTAAAATAATTTTGGACGTGAGCGATCGCTACCGCTACGAAGATGAATTAAAAGCATCAAAAGAGTTTTTGAATCACACGATCGATGCTACTCCCGATCCAATTTTTGTCAAAGACGAGCAGCACAGGTGGGTTGTATTAAACGACGCTTTTTGCGAGTTGATGGGGAAAGGGCGATCGGAACTGATTGGGAAATCTGGATACGAGTTTTTACCCGCAGCACAAGCAAATTTTTTTGAACAGCAAGACCGAGAAGTTTTTCAAAGAAGCCTGCCTCAAGAAACAGAAGAAACCTTTACTGATTCCGCAGGAAAAAAGCGGATTATATCTACAAAAAAGACGGTTTTCAATAAAACCAACGGTACTAAAATGTTGGTCGGAACAATGCGAGATGTGACCGAGTACAAACGCCAGCAAATAGCGCTGCAGGAAAGCGAAGCTCGATTTCAAAAAATGGCTGCCAACGTGCCGGGAATGATTTATCAATTTCGGCTATCTGTTGATGGGAAAACATTTTTTCCCTATGTTTCTTCTGGTAGTATCCAGCTCTACAATTTAAGACCGGAAGAAATCGAAAAAAATGCCCATTTGCCTTTTGCAACAGTTTATCCTGACGACATCTCAGACTTGCAGCGATCGATCGCAAATTCAGCGACAACCCAGCAAGCTTGGCAACACCAGTGGCGGCAAGTTGTGGGAGAACGAGTGAAATGGCTGCAAGGCGCTGCCAAACCGGAAAAACAAGCCAACGGCGATATCATTTGGGATGGTTTGGTGATGGATATCACTGAATTAAAACAAACCCAGCAAGAGCGCGATCGCTTCTTTAATATTTCCCTAGATTTACTTTGCATTGCAGGTTTTGACGGCTATTTCAAACGCTTAAACTCTGCTTGGTCAAATCTATTAGGTTACAGCATAGCCCAACTTATAGCCAAACCTTTTCTAGAATTCTTGCATCCCGAAGACCTAGCAATAACTACAGCCGCGGTAGAAACACTAAAAAATGGCAACCCCGTCATTAACTTAGAAAACCGCTATATTTGCCGTGATGGTAGTTATAAATGGCTGTCGTGGACGGCATCGCCCTTTGCCGAAGAAGGTTTGATTTATGCAGTGGCCCGCGACGTAACACTGAGCAAACAAGCAGAAGCTGAATTACGTAAGAGCGAAGCCACCAACCGCGCTCTTTTAAACGCGATACCTGACATAATTTTTCGCTGTCGCGCCGACGGTACTTTGGTAGACTTTAAACCCGCAAAAGACCTCCTGACTCTAGTACCAGCAAACATATTTATTGGCCAAAAAGCACAAGACATATTGCCGTCTGCTTTTGCTGAAGAAATCTTGTCCGCTAATCAACAAGCCCTCGATACAGGGGAGGTTCAAGTTCTAGAATATCAACTGCCAATTCAGGATGCACTGTGCCATTTTGAAGCGAGAATTGTCTTCTGCACGGATGACGAAATTATCGCGATTGTCCGCGACATCACCAACCGCAAACGTTTCGAGTCAAAACTCCAGCGACAAGCCGCAGCAATGGCAGCGGCTTCCGAAGGCATCGGCATTGTTAATGCCAGCGGAGAGGTGATTTATGCCAACGCAGCTAAACTCAAAATCTACGGTTACAATTCCATCGAAGAAATGTTGGGCAAAAGTTGGAAAATGTTTTATGCAGGCGCAGAACTTGCAAGGTTTGAGGGGGAAATTATGCCGACTTTAGCGCGGCAAGGTTATTGCAGTACGGAAGCTGTAGGCTGCCGCCGCGACGGATCTAAATTCCCTCAAGAAATCTCGCTGACAGCCCTACCAGACGGCGAAATAATTTGCATTGTTCGCGATATTGCTGCGAAAAAGAAAGCTGAAGCAGAGTTACAAGATAGCAAGCGGTTTGGTGCTCGAATTGCTGAGGCAAGTCCTAATATTTTGTATGTTTGTGACTTAATAGAACAAAAAAATATCTATGCAAATGCTTCTATTTATCACATTCTCGGCTATACGGTAGAGGAGATTTTGGCGCTCGGGCCGTGGATGCTGTCAAGTTTCATCCACCCGGAAGATGCTATCAAAATGCCTGATTATTTACAGCAAGTCGAAACTGGCATTGAAGGGGATATATTTGAAATTGAATACCGCGTCAGGCATCAGGATGGTTCTTGGCGCTGGATTCTCAGCCGAGATACTGTTTTTGCTAAAACAGCAGAGGGTAAGTTAAAACAAATTCTCGGTACGGGAACTGATATTACTGAAAGCAAGCAAGCAGAAGATGAAATTAAGCTGTTGCTGGCGGCAACTCAAGCAATTAGTCAGTCGGCAGATTTTCACAGCGCCCTCCCGGATATTTTGCGGTTGTTGTGCAATGCGATCGGCTGGGATTTTGCGGAAGCTTGGATACCTGCGGCTAATGCTAGTGTTTTGGAACACAGCAAAACTTGGTATGCTAGCGATCGCGATTTAGATAAATTCGGCCGCGAAAGTAAGAAAATTAGATTCGCCCCCGGAGTGGGAGTGCCGGGACGGATTTGGTCAACCCAAAATGTAGAATGGATGGAAGATATTTCTGCCGTCAATAATTCGTTGTTTGCCCGATCGCAAATGGCGGCAGCAATCGGATTGAAAGCTTGTTTCGGAGTGCCGATTCGCACTAAATCTCAGGTGCTGGCAGTTTTACTATTTTGCAAGCGTTCTCGCTCGATTATGGAGCCGCGCGTACTAGAGTTAGTCAAGGCGGTAGCAACTCAATTAGCTTCTCACATTCAGCGCAAACAAGCTGAAGAAAAATTGCGTAAAAGTGAAGAAAGGTGGCAGTTAGTTCTTAAAGGCAATCAAGACGGAATTTGGGATCTGAATCTTCAAACAGATGAAGCTTTTCGATCTGCCCGCTGGCAAGAAATTATCGGTTATGCAGACGGCGAAATCGACAGTTGCAACAGCGAATGGATCGATCGCATCCATCCAGACGATCGCGAGCGAGTGCAAGCAGCGCTCCAAGATTATCTCGATCGCCAAACCCTCAATTACGCCGCCGAATACCGCTTGCAGTGCAAAGACGGCAGCTACAAGTGGGTGCTAGCCCGCGCTCAAGCAGTGTGGGACGAAGCCGGAAACCCCCTGCGGATGGTGGGTTCGATGACGGATATCAGCGATCGCAAACAAGTAGAATTAGCTTTGCTGCAAGTCACTCAAGCCGTCGAAAGTACCAGCGACGCGATCGCCATCGCCGACTTAAAAGGGCGGTCTCTTTACCACAATCAAGCCTTCATTCAGCGTTACGGCTACAGGGTAGAAGAACTCAACGCTCTCGGCGATCGCGCAGCCCTTTATGTCCGGCCTAAAACTTACAAACAAATCTATAAAAACATTCGCCAAGGTCGCTCTTGGTGCGGCGAAATTCGGCTGCAAACTAAGAGCGGTGAAGCTGTTACCGCCCTGGTGCGAGCCGACACTATTAAAGATAAAAATTGCCATTCTATCGGCTTAATTGCAGTTATTACCGATATCACCCAACGCAAAGAAGCCGAAGCACTTTTGCACCAGCAATTAAAGCGCGAACAGTTGGCAACAGCCATGATGGAACGCATTCGTTCTTCTCTCAATCTCGAAGAAATTCTCACCAACGCTGTCGAAGAAGTGCGACATTTTTTGCAAGTAGACCGCACTGTTATTTACCAATTTAAGTCGGATTGGAGCGGGTTTATCGCTGTGGAGTCGGTAGCTGACAATTCCCTACAAATTCTAGGAACAGAAATTTACGACCCTTGTTTTGGAGAAACCTACGCTTCTCTTTACCAAGACGGTAGAATTAGAGCCACAGATGATGTTTACAATGCCGGCATCGCCGAATGTTACTTGACTTTGTTGGCTGGGTTGCAGGTGAGAGCGAGTCTGGTAGTGCCGATTTTGCAAGGCCAAAACTTGTGGGGGCTGTTAATTGCCCACCACTGCAAGGGCGCGCGTCCCTGGCAAAAAATGGAGGCAGAGTGCCTGAAACAATTGGGGGTGCAGTTGGCGATCGCGATCCAGCAATCGACCCTATTTGAACAAGCACAAACCGAAATTGCCGATCGCAAACAAGCAGAAGCTGCCCTGCAATTAGCCGCCGAATCCGCCGAATCCGCCAATCGCGCTAAAAGCGACTTTCTCGCCAACATGAGCCACGAATTGCGGACACCTTTGAACGGAATTTTAGGATACATTCAACTGCTAAAAACCGATCGCAATTTAACGGCAGATCAGCAGGAAAGTCTCAACAGCATTCACCAGTGCGGCAACCATCTGCTAACGCTGATTAATGACGTTTTAGACATCTCAAAAATCGAAGCTAGTAAAATGGAACTGTCACCGATAGACGTGCATTTTCCCAGTTTTGTTAAAAGTATTGTGGATTTGTTCCAGATGCGGTCGCAACAAAAAGGAATAACCTTTAATTATGAGCAAGTATCAGCGCTGCCAGACACAATTTTGGCTGACGAAAAAAGGTTGCGCCAAGTTTTGATTAATTTGCTCAGCAATGCAGTTAAGTTTACTAACAGCGGTGGGGTAACATTCAAAGTCGGTTATGCAGAAAATTCGGTAGAAAAACCTCCTCAAATTAACAGCCAAAAATTGAAATTAAAGCCAAAACTAGCGCCCAAAAAAAACAATTTAATCACAAATTTAGCCGCGCCGATGGCAACACAAGAAGCGGGCGAAGCGATAATTTCAGCAGCCAATAAAAAGCAATTACGAGTTGCTAAAATTCGCTTTCAAGTCGAAGATACTGGCATGGGCATCGGGCAGGATAAATTAGAAGAAATATTTTTGCCTTTTCATCAAGTGGGCGATCGTAGCAATTTCGTCGAAGGTACCGGACTGGGGCTTTCCATCAGTCAAAAATTAGTCAATATGATGGGCAGCAAAATTCACGTTCAAAGTACCTCGGACAAAGGCAGCATATTTTGGTTGGATCTAGACTTGCCCGCAGTCGCCGAGTCTTCTCAACTCCCCGCCCCGCAAGAAAAACGCCGGCTTGTCGGTTTTAGCGGCCGCCAGCGGAAAGTGCTGATAGTGGACGATAACGAAGTAAATCGCGCCATCCTAAACAGGATGCTTTCTCGTTTGGGTTTTGAAATCGCCCAAGCCGTAGACGGCGAAGACTGCTTGCAAAAAGCACAGGAATTTCTACCGGATATAATTTTAATGGACTTGTTGATGCCGGTAATGGACGGTTGGGAAGCTACCAAGCTGCTGCGACAGTTGCCGGAATTAAAAGATGCGGTTATCCTTGCTTTATCTGCTAGCGTCTACGAGATTACGAGGCAAGAGAGTATACTTGCAGGTTGCAATGATTTTCTCACCAAGCCGATTCAAACTAACGAGCTTTTAGAATTATTGCGCCTGCATTTGAGACTAGAATGGATTTACGAAGACGGAACAGGAACCAAAAAACGGAAAGCTCAAACTCCCAAAATATCATCTGAGATTGCTGCTGCTGACTCAACAATAGTGTCTCCTAGCTCAGAGTCAATTTTAGTCTTGTTAAGATTGGCTGCAATGGGCGATATTGAAGCTATTCTGGAGGAAATTGCTAAACTCGAACATTCAGATCCGACATTAGCGCCTTTCGTCGATCGCCTGCGGCAACTTACTAAAGGATTTCAGCTCAAGCAAATTCGAGACTTTTTGAAGCAACATTTGTCCTAACATTGAGGGTAGTTAAGAGAAAATTTAAAATTAGTTAAATCTCGCGCCCCGATCGTCATTGTCAATAACGCAATACGCTTGGATTAAACCCGATCGCCCCTAGCCCCCTTGAAGAATGGGGGAACCCTAAGCGATCAAAGTCCCCCGACTATCCGGGGGATTTAGGGGATCAGCAGAAAATAAACACTGTTAACTGAACATTCTCGCCCTAAAACGGTGGTTGCAAATAGAATCATCTACGAAGCAACGGGGTTTCTAAAGCCGCAGAACATTAGTTGAATCCGATTGTAAGTCACAATTGACAACCCACAAATCAAAAATTTGAAGATTTCCGTTGAATATGAAAGATCAGAATTCCACAAGAAGCATCATACTAATTGTAGATGACAACCAAACCAATCTCGACGTACTTTTCGAGCTGTTAAGGAATTACGGCTATAAAGTATTAGTGGCTCTAGACGGCGAAAGCGCGATCGAGCAAATCGAATACATTCATCCCGACTTAATTCTTTTGGACATCATGATGCCAGGAATTGACGGTTTTGAAACTTGCCTGCGTTTGAAAGCAGACCAGTTAACCCGAGACATTCCCATCATCTTCATGAGCGCCCTTTCCGACACCCTCGATAAAGTAAGAGGCTTTCAGACAGGAGCCGTTGACTACATCACCAAGCCCTTCCAGCACGAAGAAGTATTGAGCCGCATTGAAACTCACCTGACAATCCGCAGCTTGCAAAAAAAACTCGAAGAAAAAAACCTCGAACTCGCCCACCTCAACCAAAACCTAGAAAGACTTGTCGAACAAAAAACCAAGCAATTGATCGACCAGGAAAAAACAGCAATCATCGGACGTTTGACTCAGGGCATGGTGCACAACTTCAGAAGTCCGCTGCAAGTAATCCAGACTAGCGTCGAATTGATTGAAACAAAAGCCACAGAAATGCAAGAAGACTCTTTTTTTAGTTACACAAAATATATTTTTCAAGCTGTCACAAAAATTAATCAGATCATGGATACTCTGATGATGAAAAGCAGAGAAGAGCAAAAGCAAGATTTGCAGCCTGTGAATATCAACGATTTAGTACAACGAGAAATTCAGTTATTGGAAGGAAATATGTATTTTAAAAATAAGATTAGAAAAAAATATTTTTATGACGACGAAATTGTCACCATTCCCTTAATTTATTCCTATATATCTCAAGTTTTTTATAACTTAATCAATAATGCAATGGATGCTATGTGGGCCAAGAAAATCCGGGAACTGACTATAGTGACCCGGCAAGATGACTCCAACATATACATGGATATTTCAGATAACGGATGCGGTATAACACCTGAAGATTTATCAAAACTATTTGACCCTTTTTACACATCAAAGCCACCTAAAGGCGAAGAAAAAACCGAAGGAGAACCGACAGGAACTGGTCTCGGACTTTATACTTGCCTTGAACTTTTAAAACCGTTTAATGGCGAGATTGCTATTAGCACTAATCTCGGTAAAGGCAGCGTATTTACAGTTGTGCTGCCCAAACAGCAGCCAACTCAACCGACCAATTAGATAACCAGAGTTAAGCTCACAATTAGGTTTTCGATCGGGTTCGTAGTGAGGACTAAAGTCCTCACTACAAACCGGCGTTACTTATCAGTGATTCAACCGAGACAATTTCCTAGCGTATTCCGTAAATTCACTGTAATTGACCTACGTTCGCAGTCACGAATGCAACTCTTTCTCGACAATCCGCGCTTTTTTGCCTTGACCCTTGCTATTTCCCTGTCAAAGGTTGTAAATTAAAACAGAGTAGAGTTGTAATATCAATAAAAAAATGATAATTTTAGCCCGCTAGGTGTGGTGCGAAGTCAATAATCTAGTGTCCTGTCGTTTGACCGCACTATATAATTCCGATGTTACCGGATTTGATATAACCTACTGCAGATTAAAGTTCACACTACGAACGGTTTTTGTTATAATAATTGACCCGACAGGATATAATTTGCTGCGATAGACTCAATTTTACACATAAATCTGGAGTCAGTAGGCATCCAGCGCACTCTAAACCGTCCGGTTCAAGTTATCCAAAAATAAGCTAGGTAGCTTCATCCGCTGCTACATTTTTATTAAATACTAAAAAATAGCAATGAAATCTGTTTGTGAGTCAACTTTAACGCTTGCTACTTTGAAAGTTCTGTTAGTAGAAGACTGTGCAGAAGATGCAGAACTCATTCAAGAATTGCTGTCTGAGTATCGGTTGAGAGGATCGATTGAGACGACGAATGTAGTTCGCCTTCAAGATGCTATAGAAATTTTAAGCTGCAAGATTTTTGATGTAATTTTATTAGATCTCACCCTTCCTGACAGCCAAAAATTCAATACTTTTTTCCGGCTGCAAGGTTGTGGGATCAATATTCCGATCGTCATTCTGACAGCCGCCGATGAGGAAGAAATGGCAGTTGAGTTAATTGCAGCAGGCGCGCAAGATTATCTGGTAAAAAAACAAGTAAACAGCAGGCTGCTGGTGCGGACGCTGCGCTGCGCGATCGCCCGCGAAAAACGGCAAGCACAATGGCAAAAAAGTCAAGTAAAATACCAGCAACTTGTTGACAATATCAAAGAAGTTGTTTTTGAAACAAATATTGCTGGCGATTGGACTTTTCTGAATCCGGCGTGGACGGAAATTACTGGATTTACCGTTGATGAAAGCTTAGGAAATTCCTGTTTGGGTTACATTCATCCAGACGACCAATTTCAATATTTAAATTTGTCCAGAAGCCTGAGCAAAAATCAAGGAACGTCTTGTTGCTATCAAATTCGATATCTTACTAAAAATGGCGAGATTCGGTGGGTGGAAGTGCAGGTTTTTTTGATTTTGGGCCAGGGGGAGGCGCTGGGGACGACAGGAACTATTAACGATATTACCGATAAAGTTTTAGCATTAGAGGAGCTGGAAGCTAGTAAAAGATTTTTGAATTATACGATCGATGCAGTTGCCGATCCAATTTTTGTCAAAGATGAACAGCACCGCTGGATACTGTTAAATGATGCTTTTTGCAAGCTGATGGGCAAGCCGCGCGAAGAACTGCTAGGTAAATCGGATTATGACTTTTTCCCAAAAGAAGAAGCGGATTTTTTTTGGAATAAAGATGAACAAGTTTTTAGGACGGGAGAAGAAAACGAGACAAAGGAATTTTTTACGGACACCAGCGGTGCCCAGCACATTCTGTCTACTAAAAAAACTCTTTTTGAAAATACCGAGGGCGGTAAATTTTTGGTGGGTATAATTCGAGATATTACTCAGGATAAGCGCCAACAATTAGCGCTGCAAGAAAGCGAAGCTAGATTGCAGCAAATTGCTGCAAATTTGCCGGGAATAATTTATCAATTTCGACTTTCAACCGACGGCCAAATGTCTTTTCCTTACATTTCTTCTGGTTGCCGCGATTTATATGAATTAGCCCCAGAAGATATTCAGCTAAATCCCGAACTTATTTTCAATTGTGTTCCTCCAGACAACCGGGCAAAAATTTACGAATCAATTGCTGTTTCAGCGGCAAGTATCCAGCCGTGGCAGCAGGAATGGTGTGCGATTTTGCCTTCGGGAACAGTTAAGTGGATGCGAGGGGTTTCGAGACCGGAACGAGTGGATTTTCCGACAGCAAGAGGGCAGGAAGGGGATATTGTTTGGGAAGGCATGATACTGGATATTACTGATTTTAAACAGGCAGAAGCAGCTTTGCGGGAAACGGAAGCCAGATTTCGATCGCTCGTTGAGAGTATTCCCGGCGCTATCTGCCGCACTTTGTACGATGCTGATTGGACAATGGTGTTTATTAGCGATGAAATTCAGGCAATTAGCGGCTATCCGGCTGCGGATTTTACTGACAACAGCCGCTTGAGTTTTGCTAGCATTATCCACGAGGCAGACAAGGAAATGGTCGATCGACAAGTCAGCGCAGCGGTAGAGTCGAGACAGCCGTACAATCTAGAATACCGGATTGTTCGCGCTGACGGGGCGGTGCGGTGGATGTCGGAAAGAGGTAGACCGACTTACGATCGAGAAGGGTTAGTTTTGTGGCTCGACGGAGCGATTTTTGATATTACCGATCGCAAAACCGCCGAACTGACTCTGTGCTTGGTAACTCAAGCTGTAGACAGCGCTAGCGATGCGATCGCGATCGCAGATTTGAACGGTTGTTCAATTTATCACAATCAAGCATTTATTCAGCGCTACGGCTATACAGTTGATGAACTAAATAATGCCGGCGGCCCAGCAGTAATGTACGCCAAATCTCAAGATTTGAGAAAGTTATTTAGGGTACTGCGGAAAGGTTTGTCCTGGAACACTGAAATTGAACTCAAGGCTAAAAATGGCGAAATCATAGAAACTATATTGCGAGCTGACTGCATTAAAGATAGCGACACTAAACCAATAGGAATGATGGCAATAATTGCTGACCTCACAGAACTAAAACGCACCGAATCGGCATTAAAACTCAGTCAAGAGCGATTGCAGTTGGCGGTTTCCGGCAGCTCTTTGGGGCTGTGGGATTGGAATATAGCCACTGGCGAAACTTATTTCGACGCACACTGGAAATCAATGCTCGGTTACGCAGAAACTGAAATTGCCAATAACCTTGAAGCTTGGGAAAATTTGCTGCATCCCGAAGACAGGCTGAAGGCAAAGGAATCTTTAAAATCCTGTTTTGAAGGTTGCACCGATATCTATGAAGTTGAATTTCGGCTGCTCAACAAAGCTGGAAATTGGCAGTGGATTCTGGCGATGGGTAAGGTGGTCGAGTATGACGAATGGGGTGGGCCGCTGCGGATGACAGGCGCTCACAAAGATATCAGCACCCGCGTTGAAGCTGAAGCCGAAAAAACAGAGTTGATCGTATCTCTGCAACAACTTGCCGATCAGTTGCAAGCAGCGCAAAAAATTGCCCGCATGGGGAATTGGGAATTCGATATTCAGACACAAATTATTACTTGGTCGGCGGAAGTATTTAGAATTTACGGTCGAGAATTGAATCAGCCGCCGACAATGAAAGAACTTTTAGAGCAAATTCATCCCGATGACAAAGAAAAGTTTACACAAGTTGTGCAAAAGGCAGTGACTGAAGGCACAGCTTACGACATTGACCACCGGATCTATTTTCCATCAGGAGAAATCCGGCACGTTAACGGTAAAGGACGAGCTGTTAAAAATGAGTTTGGTCAAGTGGTGCGGCTGTTTGGCACGGAAATGGATATTACCGATCGCAAAAAATCAGAAATTGCTTTGCAAGAAAGCGAAAAACGGTTTCGAGCTGTATTTGAACAAGCGGCCGTCGGCATTGTTAAAGTGCGACCAGACGGTTCTTTTTTGAATGTAAATCCAGGCTTTTGCAATACTGTCGGGTACTCAGCATTGGAACTGCAAGCCCTAAATCTTTGGGATATTTCGCACCCGGAAGAGATAGCAGCAGATGTCGATATGGCAAAAAAACTGTTAGCTGGGGAAATCTTTAATTATGCACTTGAGAAACGCTTTGTACGCAAAGACGGTTCATTGGTTTGGGCGAACGTGACTGTATCTTTAGTGCGGGATGAGTTTGGGGAACCGAATTACGGACTTGCTGTGATTGAAGATATTAGCGATCGCAAACTTGCCGAGTCTATTTTGCGTCAGCAACTAAAGCGAGAACGTTTGGTGGTAGGGATGCTGGAACGCATTCGTTCTTCTCTCAACTTAGCAGAAATCTTGACAAAGGCTGTGGCTGAAGTCCGGCAATTTTTGGATACAAACCGGACAATTATTTGTCGCTTTAATCCTGACTGGAGCGGTTTTGTAACTGTCGAATCTGTAGGGGAGAATTGGCGAGCGATTCGGGGAATAACTATTAACGATTCTTGTTTCAAATCCACCAGCTATGCTGCTGCTTACAAAAATAATCGCACTGTAGCGATCGATGATATTTACCAAGCCGGTCTTTCCCAGTGCCACATTGATTTGTTAAGTCAATTTCAGGTGCGAGCTAATTTGGTAGTGCCGATTTTGCAAGGCGAGAACTTGTGGGGGCTATTGATTGCTCACGAGTGCGCGGGCCGCCGCCACTGGCTGGAAATTGAGGTGGAGTGTCTCAAACAAATTAGCGTGCAATTGGCGATCGCGATCCAGCAATCGACGCTGTTCGAGCAAGCACAAATTGAAATTGCCGATCGCAAACAAGCCGAGTCAGCTTTGCAGGAATCGGAAGCGCGAGAACGCTTAAAAGCACTAGAGTTGGAAGCAGCAATTAATAAACTCAAAACCACTCAAGCTCAACTCGTTCAAAATGAAAAAATGGTGAGTTTGGGTCAGTTAGTTGCTGGTGTTGCTCACGAAATTAACAACCCCGTCAGCTTCATTCACGGCAATATCAGTCCGGCTAGCGGTTACAGTTTAGATTTACTGGAATTGATTCAAGTTTACCAGCAATACTGTCCCAATCCTCCGGCGGAAGTTTTGGATAAAATTGATGCGATAGATTTAGATTATATTGTTGAAGATTTTCCGAAATTGTTTACTTCGATGCAGGTAGGAACCGAGCGCATTGTAGAGATTGTCAAATCATTGCGTAACTTTTCCCGCTTGGACGAGTCGGCGGGGAAGTCGGTCAACATTCACGAGGGAATTGATAGCACTTTGATGATTTTGCAAAATCGGTTGAAATCTCACAGCAGCCGTCCGGCGATTCAGGTAATTAAAGATTACCAGGAACTGCCGCAAGTTGAGTGTTTTCCGGGCGAGTTGAATCAGGTATTTATGAATATTTTGATTAATGCGATCGATGCTTTGGAAGAACGGGACAAAAGGCGGACGATCCAGGAGTGCGATCGGCATCCGGGCGCGATCGCGATTCGGACTTATCCGGCTGCTGCAGGCTTCGTAGCGGTATCTATTGCCGACAACGGCGGGGGGATACCGGACTCGGTGCGATCGAGGCTGTTTGACCCGTTTTTCACGACTAAACCAGTGGGCAAGGGGACGGGTTTGGGACTGTCGATTTCTCACTCGATTGTAGTCGATCGGCACGGCGGTCGCTTGAGCTGTATTTCGACACCGGGAGAAGGATCGGAGTTTGTGATTGAAATTCCAGTGCGATCGAATTTAACTGGTAGTAGTTCTAGTTTGGGAAAATAAATTAGGAATTGGAAATAAAAAATTAGACGATCAATTGCATTTATTGACTTTCCTCGGAATGAAATCATCTGCATTAATCTATGTTCATCTACCTGTCATGTGGGGTAGATATATCAATCAAAGTATACAATTCAATTCAATGTTATTCTTCCTTATGCCCTCTTCCTTCTTCCTTCTTCCTTCTTCCCTCTTCCTTGTTCATTCTTCCCTCTTCCTTCTTCCCTCTTCCCTCACATCAAAATCGGCGTAGATTCCGACTTGCTGCTAGCGTGACAAATGCGATTTTTACCTTCAGTTTTAGCTTGAAAAAGGGCGCTGTCAGCGCTGCGAATTAGGGTGCAGGGAGATTCCTGCGAATCAGGCATCGCTGTGGCAATTCCGCAACTGAGGGTAAGATAAGAGCCGATCGGCGATCGCGCGTGAGGCATTTTCAAACTGGCGATATCGTCGCAAATTTTCCGGGCGACAACGTTTGCCCCTTCGGCGCTGGTATTGGGCAGCACTACGGCAAATTCTTCGCCACCGTAGCGGGCGGCAAAATCCCCAGCCCGCTTGGTAGAAGAGGCGATCGCGCTGGCAACTTGGCGCAAACAATCGTCGCCGCCCACGTGGCCGTAAAACTCGTTGTAAAGTTTAAAAAAGTCGATGTCCAACATAATTAAAGAAAGCGGCAGTTCCTCTCTTGCCAATCTGCGCCACTCCAATATCAAAACGCGATCGAACTGGCGGCGGTTGGCAATGCCCGTCAGTCCGTCAGTAGTTGCCAGTTGCTGCAATTTTTGATTGGCTATTGCGAGCTGGCGGTAAAGTTGAGATTGTTCGATCGCGATCGCCACTTGATTTGCTAAGTGCTGTAAAAAATCTATTTCCCACTGCTGCCATTCCCTCATACCACTGCAATTGTATGCTGTCAGCATTCCCCACAATTTATTGCAATTTTCACTCCTCAAATCCGGCGTACTAGAACCCTGCGCCTGCGGTTGAGCAGCCTGCCAAGAGATATAATCTTCCACTGCATCTGGTGTCTTTTCTGCTTCCCAAAAAGTGCCTTCTAGTCTGTTATTTGCCGTTTCCCAGTCGCTCGATTGCCAAATTGGCACGCTTAAAACTGCTGCAATTTCACAATCTGCCAGCAACTCTTTGTAACTGCCAGACAATTCGGCAGCGCTGACATCTGCTATTGCTTGTACCGACTGAGATTCGACCAAAACAAAGCATGACACCGCCATTGCAGCACTAATATTTTGATTTTCAATATAACCCAATGGCAAACCATCACCTGCGGCGATCGCACCTTGTTGCTCTTCCTCGTCGAGTTGAGAAGCCCAATCGTGACAGCGATAAATTAAAACGCGGTCTGTTTTCAGAAAGTGGCGCACTTCTGCGACGGTACTTTGAAGAATGCTTGCCCCGTCTATTGACGATCGAATATGTTGGATCATTTGTCCCAACAGCCGCTCCCGGAGAGCTTGTTGTCGCAATTGTTCTTCGACTTGCTGGCGTTCGATCGCGTAATGGATCGCCCGCACCAGCAGAGTTCTGTGAAATCTTCCCTTCACCAAACAATCTTGAGCGCCCGATCGCAATAGCGACAGCGCCGTATTATCATCATTGATATCCGTCAGCACCACCACCGCCACTGTGGGCGATCGGGCTTTCAAAATGGCAATATCCTGCCTTCCTCCCAAGCTGTCTGACACTGACAAATCCAACAGTATTGCATCAAATTTTTCTGCTTCTAAACACGCCAGTCCTTTCTCCAGAGACTTAACAGTTTGAAGGCAAAACAGAGACTCGCTGAATGACCCTAAAAGGTCTTCAATCAGCGTCGCATCTGCGAGGTCATCCTCAACCAACAAAATTTTCAGACATTGATGACGTGTTAACACAACTATAGCGTTCGCAGCGGGTTGAATGAAACTTTTTTGTTTTGAAATCTATACTTACCCTGCAATATGTCGGTCTATCAAATGTAGCCTACAATCACACTATCCATCTCAACGTCAATTAAAGCTTACAGATCCCGACGCGGGAGCGAAACAATTTCAAACCAATACTTACATAAAGTCTTCATTACTTCAACCAATCCTTCAAAAGTGACTGGTTTAGATATGAAAGAATTAGCACCCAAGCTATAGCAAAGCAAGATATCTCCGCTGCGGTGCGAGGTTGTGAGAATCACCACCGGAATTTGTTGTAAATCCGGGTCAGCTCTGATCGAAGTTAGTGTTTCTCGCCCGTCTAGCCTCGGCATATTCAGATCCAAAAGTATCAAGTCTGGCTGGTGCCAATTGCTGATACCAGCATATTCACCGCGACCGTACAAATAGTCTAGCACTTGTTCTCCATTTTCCACAAATTTTATTTTAATTGTTAATCGCACTTCTCGCATTGCTTCCTGCATCAAAAAGCGCGTGTCCTCGTCATCGTTGGCTATTAGAAGAGTAAAGCTTTTATTGTTATAATTCACGACTTTACCTCACCACCAAGAAATTTTGTGAAGTAGGGGGACTTGGAGCGGTGTCCGATCGCCTGCAAAGCATCTCTAGTCCTCATCCGGCCAACCAAGCTGAAAAAATTGCCATTATGTTGCAACAATTTGAGACTTTGCATAATGCGCCAAGCTTTGCGAATTCGGCTTGTTTCACTTGGCACTCTGTCCGAGAACAGGCCAACTGCCAAGACATCACAAATGCTAGTCTGCGAATTACTAGGGAAACGACTGCATCCCAAAGCAAGATGCTCGGGATAAATTTGAAATAAACTGACAAGTCTTGCACGCACCGCTGATTGTTAAGTTGTATAAGGATCGAGCTAATATATTGATCGTGATAGATTTTGAACTCGATGTCATCAGTGAATATGCTACTCTTTTACCAGCATTTGTGTAAAGACAAGATAAAGTTATTTAAAATTCCAGTAAAACCAGTTTCAAAAAAGCATCCAAATCTAGGCCCGCGATCCAAGCCCGGACACCTATTCCCAATTCGCAATGCCCCAATTCCCCAATCTCAAATCTCAAATCTCAAATGGTTGATGACAGCAGGGGAACTCCTGACTTCACTTAGCTACAGGAAAAGAAAAATAAAAAGTCGAGCCTCGACCCGGTTCTGATTCTACCCAAAGCCTTCCACCGTGGCGATCGACAATTCTTTGACAAATCGCTAAACCGATACCGGTTCCAGAATATTCTTTTTGCGCGTGCAAGCGCTGAAAAATCTGAAAAATTCGCGGATAGTGCTCTTCGGCAATACCAATACCGTTGTCCTGCACCGAAAACACCCAGTTATCCCCCTGACGCAAAGCGCCCACCTGTACCACCGGCATCCTGTGGCTGCAGTACTTAATGGCATTGCCAATTAAATTTTGAAACAGTTGCAGTAGTTGAAAACAGTCACCTGCGATCCTTGGCAAATCGCCCCTAGTTACAGAAGCTTGATTCTCGCGGATCGCCAACTGCAAATTAGCGCAAGCATCCTCAAAAACCAGATTGCAATCAATCAAATCGAAACGTTTCTGACTGCGACTAACCCGCGAATACTCTAGCAAAGCATCAATCAGCACCTGCATCCGCAGGCAAGAATTAACAATATTGTCGAGAAATTTAATTGCTTGGGGATCAAGTTGGTTCTGAAAGCGCTTTTCTAATAGTTTAGCATAGCCGGCAATCGTGCTCAAAGGCGCTTGCAAATCGTGAGAAGCCACGTAAGCAAACTGTTCGAGTTCGGCATTAGAACGAGTTAATTCTTCAGCATAGCGAGTTTGAGTCTCTAAACTCGCTTGGAGCAATTCTTGTACCAGCTTGCGCTCGGAAATATCCTCAATCGCACAAATCAAATACTGCGCCGTCCCCTCAGCATCGCGGATTGTCGAAACAGTAACGTTCGCCCAGCGCACTTCCCCATCTTTGCAGAGCAAACGCTTTTCCAGAGAAAAAGTTTGCATCTCCCCGGACAACAGCAAGCGCACGTATTCCGTGTCAGCTTCGATGTCATCGGGGTGAGTAATTGCCTGCCAACGAAGCTGCAACAATTCCGATTCTGTATAGCGGACAATTTGACAAAAGCCGGGATTCACCCGGATAAATTGACCGCACAGCGCAGTTTTCGCTATACCGACTGCCGCTTGCTCGAAGATCGCGCGGAAGCGTTCTTCGCTTTCTCGCAGGGCAATTTCGGCTTTTTTGCGATCGGTTATATTGCGAAATGTTACTGCCAGACCATCGTTTAATTTGACCGCGACAAGGTGCAGCCAAACACCTGAATTTCGCTCGCATTCGTAATAAAATTCTTGGTCTACAGTTTCTCCTGTTTCTACTACAGAAACGTACAAATTAAATAACTTGCTATTGCGAATTTCGGCAATTTCTACCAACAAATACTTGCCAACTATCTCATTTAATGGCACATCCGAAATTTGTTCAGCAGCACGGTTGACTAACAGCCACAGGAAATCCACAATATTTCCCTGATTGTTGCGGACAGCAGAATAAGCCACCACACCGTCTAAGGAACTATTTAAGATGCTAGCAAGCAGCGATTGCGACTGTTGCAGTTGAGCATTTTGCTCTTTTAGTTGCTGTTGCAGTTTTTGCAAGCTGACTTGCTTGTCGATGCGTGCTAAAACTTCTTCTATTTGAAATGGTTTGGCAATATAGTCCGCGCCGCCAACTCGAAAAGCTTGTAATTTATCGTTAATATCATCTAGTACGCTTAAAAAAATCACCGGAATTTGTGCGGTTTCCGCTGTCGATTTCAGTCGGCGACAAACTTCATAACCGTTCATTTCCGGCATTCTAATGTCGAGTAAAATTAAATCGGGGCAATGGGCGATCGCAGAATTCAACGCCAGTTTACCGCAAATAGCTCGGTAAACTTGATATCCCTGGGCTGTTAGTAGTTGAGATAAGAACCGCAGATTGCTCGGTTGATCGTCTACCACCAATATTTTAATTGGGCTTTTATCCATTTATTTTAAACTCGATTGAGTTAAATCCATTATCCTGTCTAGCCGATAATCGACAAGCAAATCTTTTAAAGCCTCAGCTAAAGTTGGATGACTTTCAGAAATGCGATCGACAATTTGAATCGCCAGCTCTTCATTAACATCATTAGCTGCGCCGTAGAGTTCCTGCACCCAACTTCCAGGCATCTGGGCCAGCAGCGGCAGGAAAAATGAATCGGGTTTTTCGCTGGCAAAATAACGCCGCCAAGCCCCCGCTTCCAGTCGGGGCAACTCTTGATAGATATAGCGCACTCCCAAGTAGCAAGCCATCTTATCAAAAAGGATTTGTTCTTGAAAAGGTTTCCGCACAAAATCGTCGCAACCTGCAGCAATAATTTCGCCTTTTCTTTCCTCAAAAGTGCTAGCAGTCAAAGCAATAATTACAGTTCGCGGCTTAGTTGCTTCCTCTTTAGCTCTAATTTGTTTGACAGCTTCAAAACCGTCCATTACTGGCATTCGCGTATCCAGCCAAATTAAATCCGGCTGCCAACTTTCCCAAAGTTCCACAGCTTGGAAGCCGTTTTCGGCTTCTCGGACTTCAAAACCAATTGGTTGCAGTATTTTCACCAGCAGCAGCCGATTTTCTTGATTGTCGTCAACTGCTAAAATCCGATAAACTGGTCTATCTGGTTCCACTCCGATTACCCGCTGCAAAGTCGCGACTGTTATTTCCGACGAAATAGCAGCAAATACTCGGATGTTGAATTTAAAACAGGTTCCCTTGCCTAAAACACTTTCTACCCCAATCTCTCCGCCCATTATTTCTACAAATTTTTTAGTAATTGTCAAACCCAATCCCGTACCATCAACCGCTTGTTTGCCAGCTTCTGTTTGCACGAAAGCATCAAATAAAGTATCAATTTCTGCCGCTGCTATGCCAACTCCCGTATCTTCTACTTCAAATAAAATTAAATATTGTTCGGCGCTGCAAGAACTAGGAGAAATTTCTGATGCTGCGGGATGCTGCTTGTCTTCCACCCTCGCTCGCAGCCAAATGCTGCCGCCGTTTTCCGTAAATTTCATGGCATTTCCCAACAGATTGATCAAGCAGACGCGCAGCTTTTTTTCGTCAGTTTTTATATATTGGGGAACATTGGTCTCCACGGAAAATCTCAGTTGCAAATTTTTGGCTTCAGCTTTGATTTGAAACATATCTTCGAGAGTGTCGAGGAGTTGATAAAGGTCAAAGCTGCGTTCGTCTAAGCCAATTATCCCGGCTTCTATTTTCGACAAGTCTAAAACATCGTTAATTAGTTCCAGCAAATGTTGACCGCTGCGGTTAATAATTCGGAGATTTTCGAGATTTTCGTGGCTCAGTAAAGAGTCGCGGCTCATGACTTGGGTGAAACCCAGGATGGCATTCAGGGGAGTCCGCAATTCGTGGTTCATGTTGGCAACAAATTGACTTTTTGCTAGGGATGCAGCGGCTGCGGCTTCTTCGGCTTTTTTGCGTTCTATTATTTCTTGTTGGAGTTCGGTATTGCGATCGAGCAATTGTCTTTTCAGTCTTTGGATGGTCAGTTGGTGTTCGATTCGCGCTAAAACTTCTGCGATATGAAACGGTTTTGTGATGTAATCTACCCCTCCAACTTGAAAGGCGGTTACTTTGTCCAATACTTCATCTAAAGCGCTGATAAAAATAACGGGAATTTCTGCTGTCTTCGGATCGGCTTTGAGCTGCGTGCAAACTTCGTAGCCGTCCATTTCCGGCATTTTAATGTCGAGCAAAATCAAATCTGGAGAACCCGATCGCGCGGCTCTAATTGCCATTTTGCCGTTAATTACGCCCCGGACTTTGTACCCCCGATCCGACAGGGTAGCTGATAAAACTTGCAAATTTTCTGGAGTGTCATCAACAATTAATATGTTGCCTTTATTCTCTTCTGTTTGATTTCCGATCATTGATGCTATTTGTTGTTAAATTTAAAATTACTGAAATTATGAAAATAGATTAAATTGTTATTGTAGCACTCGCTCGTGAACCCAGGACTTTCATGTTTACAAAACTTAGGAATACCCACCCCAAGAATTGGGTTTTTATAAGCGGATAGGACTAAGGTTAAAAAGTAGTTGGACGCGCCAATTATAGCGATAAATTGCGACCGGACAAACCATACATAATTAGGTTCTACGTCCCAGACTTAAATAGTCGATCGACCTAAATCATCAATCATCCCTAACCCGCCTCTGTCCCCTGGAACCTCGAACTTCAACTGACCTCCGTTAAATCTGTTACATCCGTTATATCCCGTACATTGTTCGTTTGTCTAACTTCCTTCAAAGATTTCTAAACTCCTCAATCAAATCAATAATCCGATCGCACCGGAAGTTATTCGCCAAATCGGCGATCGCCCTGCTGAAACCAAGATTAATCCCAGGAATCGACGACAGCAGCCGAAAAATCTCCTCGTTATCAACCGCATCCGCCGCAGCGTACAATTCATCAACCCATTGGGTCGGCATCCCTTCAAACAACGAAGCATTCAGCGTAAAAGGTACATCAGCAGTTTCAGACGCCCAAACGTCACCGGGTGCGACAGCATCCGAACTCGGCGCAGCTTCTCGATCGTAAACATAGCGAACTCCCAGATACTTAGCCATCTTTTCCAGAATCACTTGCTCCCGAAAAGGCTTTGCCACAAAATCATCGCAACCAGCAGATAAAATCATCGATCGCTCCTCATCAAAAGCACTCGCCGTCAGAGCAATAATCACCGTTGCTTGACCTTTCAAATGCGCTTTAATTTGTTTGGTAGCTTCGTAGCCGTCCATCACCGGCATCCGCATATCCATCCAAATCAAATGAGGTTCCCAACTCGACCACACCGACACAGCTTCAACCCCATTTTCAGCGTCCCGCACCGCAAAACCAAGCGATGCCAGCATTCTCACCAACAGCAAGCGGCTTTCCAGGCGATCGTCAACAGCTAAAATCCGATATTCCGGCTGGCCCGGTTCCAGCCCCACAACCAAACGCGCTGTTTGAGCCACCTGAATTTCCACTGCATTTGGTAGCGAAACTTTAACATCAAATCTAAAAATACTGCCGTTACCGACACTGCTTGTCACCGTCATTTTTCCTCCCATTAACTGCACGAACTGTTGGCTGATCGGCAAGCCTAAACCAGTTCCTTCTTGAGCTTTTCTCCCGCTTTCTGTTTGCACAAAAGGTTTAAACAAATTATCCATTTCTTGGGCTGAAATTCCCGCACCCGTGTCTTCAACTTCAAATTGCAAGCAGCAATTCTCACTCGGCGGAATCTCTCCGCGATTAGTGTCTGACAGCAGCTCATGTTTAACCCTCAAATTAACACCGCCTTCCGCCGTAAACTTGATCGCATTTCCCACCATATTAATCAATACTTGGCGCAACTTGCTTTCATCTGTTTCTACATATTGAGGTAAGTCTGGAGTCGAATCAAAAATCAACTGCAACCCTTTTTTTTCGGCTGGCAGCTTCAGCATATCTTCAGTAGTTTTTAGCATTCTGTGCAAGTCGAAGGTGCTGTTATTAACTGTTACCAGCCCGACTTCAATTTTTGACATTTGCAGAATATTGTTGATCAGATCGAGCAAATGTTCTCCGCTGCGGCTAATAATTCCTAAGTATTGCTTTTGGTCGGCATCGAGGACTGCCGCACGGGCAAGCAGTTGGGTGAAACCGAGAATTGCGTTGAGGGGAGTTCGCAATTCGTGGCTCATATTCGAGAGGAATTCGCTTTTTGCTCTGTTGGCTCTGTCGGCTTCTTCTTTGGCTTTTTTCAGGGCTGTTTCTGCTTGTTTCCGCTCAGTAATATCGCTGGCTGTTCCTGTTGTACCGCTGATATTTCCGTCTGCGTCGAATCGCGCGATCGCCTTCGTATTGACATCGATCGATCGGCTATCTTTTCCTATTACTATACTTTCGTACTGAAACACATCATCTCCCGTCAACAAGCGCTGCTGCAGTTCCCTGTTCCAGTCTATTTGTCCGGGCGCCAAGAAATCGCCAAAAGAACATCCGAGCATTTCTTCAGCTTCGTAACCGTAGATTTGTTTGACTGCTTGATTCACAAAAGTAATGTGTCCTTGGGCATCGCAAGACCAGATAATATCTTGGGAAGTTTCAACTAAATGGCGGTATTTTTCTTCGCTCTCTGCTAGAGCTATTTCTGCCAGCTTGCGGGCAGTAATGTCCATCAAAGTTGTGAAAAGTTTTGTCACTTGCCCTTGTTGGTTGACAACTGTTTCTCCTCTGGATTCGATGTAGCGGATGAAGCCGCCTTCACTTGTTTTTGACGGGAAATTATCCGCACTAATTGTCGCTTCAGGCCGCACAATTCTAAATTCCAGACTGTAGCATTGTCCGCTAGCAATAGCAGCGTCGATCGTAGTTTGCCATTTTTGTCGATCGTCTGGATGCACGTATTGCGAAAACTCAGCTACTGTTGGCGCAGCCTGAGTTGAACCGAGACCAAAAACTTGAGATAATTCTTCCGACCAAGTAGTTGTATTAGCAGAGAAATCCCATTCCCAATTGCCGAGGCGGGCAATTCTTTGCGCTGCTGCTAAAGAAGCCGCTAAAGCGCGGAGTTTTTCTTCTGCCAATTTGCGATCGCTAATATCTTGAATCACAGAAATCACGCAGGTTTCGCCATGAATTTCAATGATTTCAGCAGACAGCAGTCCGGTTCTGAGTTCCCCAGTTTTAGTGTACCAATCAAATTCGTAGTTGCGAACAATTTGTTGTTCCCCTAACATTTCAAACAACTTTGACCGGGCTTCTATACTTTTCCAAATATTAAAGTCGAGCGCCGTGCGATCGAGAATCTCTGCTGCTGAATAACCGATAGTCTGGCAAAATGCCTCATTAATTTCTAAATAACTACCATCTTGAAATCTGGTAATAGTAATCGGGTTAGGAGAAGAACGAAAAGCTTTAGCAAACTTTTCCTCAGACAATCGCAGTTGTGCAGTCCGTTCCTCCACTAAAGTTTCCAATTCTTGATTCAGCGTTTGGAGTTGAGCATTTTGTTCCGCTAATTGCTTCTCCATAAAATAGCTGTTGACCGCTTCTTTTACGGTCAACTTCAAATCTTCTGACTGCCAAGGCTTCGATATATAGCGGTACAACTTAGCATATTTAATAGTATTCGCCACTGCTTCGAGGTCTGCTTGCCCCGTCAGCATAATTTTGATAGTTTTGGGCAAAATTTTGTGAATTTGCTTCAGCAATTCATCCCCTTTAATATTCGGCATCAGATAGTCCGAAATTACTGCGACAATTTCGCTGCCATCTGCCAGCAATTCATCTATTAACTCTAAAGCATCTTCGCCCCCTTCAGCAATTTCTAATAAATGTTCTTCTCCCAAGACTTTTTTTAACTCGATTTTCAAACTTTCAAGAATTATCGGTTCGTCATCCACGCAAATAATCACAGGTTTATTGTTCATATTTTTGCCAAACCAGATTTTATAGTTTCTACTAATTCTTGCCCATCCCACGGCTTATACAAACATCGGTGCAAGTTTGCTTGCTTTTTTACCCGTTCTATTGCAACTTCGTCGGCTTGACCTGTCAGCATAACTTTCACAATTTTGGGATATTTTTGGTGAACCTGGATCAAAAATTCATCTCCTTTAATACCGGGCATTAACCAGTCCGATACTATGACCAAAATATCGCTTTCATCTTCTTCTCTCAGTTCCTCGATAATTTCCATAGCTTCATCGGCATTTTCTGCTACCTCATACAGGTAAGCATCGCCAAATTCTTTTTTAAGTTGAATTTTTAAACTATTTAAAACCACAATTTCATCGTCAACGCACAGAATTACTGGTTTGGACATAAAATTTTACTCATCTTTTAATTTCAAATTGGGAGGAAGATTTCGCCGAATTTTTAATTTCTCTCAGTGATTTAGACGGGCAAAGATACAGTAAACTTGGTTTGACCTGGCACGCTTTCTACTTGCAGTTTACCTTGGTGTTTTTCAATAATTTTGTGAACTATATCCAATCCCAAGCCGCTGCCTTCTCCCGCAGATTTAGTTGTAAAAAAAGGCTCAAAAATTCTTGGCATAATCTCAGGAGGAATGCCTTTGCCGCTGTCGGTAATACTGACAAAAATTGTGTTATTTTGGTGTTTTACATCAATTTTTAAAATCCCTTTGTTGCCCATCGCTTGTAAAGCATTGTGAAGCAAATTTGTCCAGACTTGATTTAGTTCATCAGCATAGCATAGCACAAAGGGCAAATCAGTACCATAGTTTTTTACTACTTCTACACCGTGTTTGATTTGGTAGTGGTAAAGGGTTAAAACGGTATCAATGCCGTCAGTAATATTTGCGATCGCCTTGGAGCCAGACTGGTCGTAACGAGAGTAGCTTTTTAAAGCAAAAACAATTTTGGCAGCCCTATCTGTCGCAGTAGCAATATTTTTAGTGCTTTTTTGTACTGTAGCGAATTCGTAGGCAATTTGTAAAATATTTAGATTTTTAGGGTCTTTCAACAAAGGTAAAAAAGGTTCTACGTTATTGCAGATACCAATATCTAACAATGTACAGGCAAGGCTATCTGCGTTGTCAATTGCTTCTGATTCTAATTGCCGCTGCACAAGTTTTTTCAACTGACGTTTTTCTTTACTAGATAACCTGTCTGTTTCCTCGCTTGATTTATGCAGTAGGGCAAAGAAATCCTGCTGCCGTTCCGGGGATAGTTGCTGAAAAAATATCGGCAAATGCTGCAATTGTCTGCCCCAGAAGTCGGCGATGTTCTGCACAGAGGAGCGAATCGCCCCCAAGGGAGAATTTATTTCGTGGGCAACTCCGGCAATTAACTGTCCGAGGGCTGCCATTTTTTCTGATTGAATCAGTTCTTGCTGAGTGCGCTTTAGTTCTTGCAGCGTATGAGCTAATTCCGCATTTTTTTTGTGCAGCGCCGACTCTGCTAGTTTGCGGTCGCTGATGTTACGAGCAACCCAAATCACAGCATTTTTTGAGAACAAAGAAATGCAGGCAGAAAACCAAATTGCGCGATCGGCTACTGTTAAGCTATAGTCGAAATTGATAGTTTCTTGCGTTTCTAATACTTGCTTAACTAACTTCCACCAATCATCTGGGTTATCTTCATCAAAAAAATGTTCTATAGTCAAGCTGACTGTATCGCAATCAGGATCAGAAAAGGCTGCTGTATTGGTCGGCAAAACTTCTATGTTGCCCTGAATGTCGAGTACGAGAACGATATCTGTCATGGCTTCAAAAATTCCGCGAACTTTGGTTTCAGAAAAATATAACTTTTCTTCTAGCAATTTGCGTTCGCTAATTTTTTGCTGCAATTCTTCGTTGCTGGCAGCTAGTTGAACAGTGCGCTCTTGCACTCGCTGTTCGAGTTCGGTGTTCAGGCGTCGGACTTCCTCTTCTGCTGTGGCGCGGTCTTGTATTTCCTGCTTTAACTGACTGTTAGCGTTAATTAGTTCTAAAGTTCGCTGTTGAATTTGTTCTTCTAAATTTTCATTTAAAAGTCGCAGTTGTTCCTCTACTTCGCTTCTCAGAACAGCTTCTTTTTGCAATTGTTCGTTCACTTCTTTTAACTCCTGAATTTTATTGGTCACTGTTTCTTGCAAAAGCTCGATATTGTGCATTTCTACCGGATATAAAACCTGCAGCAGCGTACTTTGGGTTACAATTCCGGCTAAATATCCTGCTGCGTCATTACCTCAGAAATTGTCAGCCCTGCTAGGGGTATTTCGCTAGCAGTTATTTCGACAACATCGCGCTCCGTCAAAATCCCGATCGGTTGCCGCTCAAACGCGATTAAAACGCAACTGGCGCTCGCCTCAGTCATGGCGGCGATCGCAACTTTCAAGGGTGTGTCTGGAGGCAGCACAGGCGGTTTGAGGTCGATCGCCTGTTCGAGCAAGTGTTGGTTATCATAAATTGTGGTTGACATAAGCAAATTAAGGGTAGAAATGGAGATATAATCTGCAATTAAGACACTATAATAATTAAATATTTCCTTTATTTATTTATTACCCCGCTCTCGGAATTGCGAAAGTTGATCGATCGGCGGTTGAGGCAGCATGATTATAAAGTTTACGTTACTCTGAACCGACAATTAATACTATTTTAAATTTGACATCTTACAGTGTCAACAGCCCGATCGCGATCGAAGTTTAACATCCGTCTAATATCATTTTTGATTTGACATTTTTCATTAAAAAATTAACAATTGGAAATCACCGAGCGCATAACGGTTTAGAACGCGCCCCTAAATTTGCATTTTTTTAACCCCGCCCAAAAATGGATACCGTGCCACGCAATCTTGTCCTATCAATTCCGGTTGCACTCATACATGATGTTAACTGTTAACAGTCAACAGTTAACAGTGAATTTACTATTCCGATGAAGAGAGAATTTGATATCATCTAGAGCCAAAACATTGAGACTCCTGTATTTGCTCCGGCGATTCACGGCATTGCAAGTAAATCTCAAAATCTCAACTCTAAAATCGAATGACATCCGTCTAAAGTTGCATTTTTGGTCGTGCATCATATAATTTCGGGTGCACAGCGGGCTAAATGGCGATCGAAATTGACACAGTAAACGTCCTTTGACCGATCGCCGATCTTACTTCTATCTTAGCCGAATGTTTTTCGACAACTTTCTTAACAATATCCAATCCCCAGCCAGAGCCTTCGCCAGCGGGTTTGGTGGTAAAAAACGGGTCAAATATGCGCGGCAAAACCTCCGGCCCAATTCCCTTGCTGCGAATATTTGATGCTAACGAACATTCTCTGATTTTAAGCTCTCAGCTATATGCTGAAAACTCCACAATTGTCCATCGCTTGTAAAGCATTGTGAATCAGATTTATCCAAACTTGATTTAGTGTAGCCGCTGATATGTGTCCGCAGCGATCGCCCCAAATATTCTGATACTTGCCTGTTACCGCTAAGCCACGAGCTTCATCAATTCTTCTTGACACTCCTCGACCTTAAGGCACGAGGATTCTTAAGACATTACGGCCTTAATATCCCCATTACTAGGGTTCCCTTGCCTCACCACATTTGCTTTTTGAGCGTGGTGATATATTTTGGGCGTTTAGGTGCGTAGCACCAGGTTTCGCGGAGTCCCCACGTACCATTTTCAAAGCTCGATCTCTGATGGTTTTAGCAGCACCTATATCGGCGTGTTCGTAATAGCCACACTCCACACAGATGAACTTTTCTCCATCTCTGTTGGACTTGTCAATGTTACCACAATTTCGGCATTCTTGGCTTGAGTGTTTAGGATTGACTTTGATTACAATTTTTCCTTTCTTCGCAGCTAGATAGTTAGAGTCGATAGGAGCGTTACCACTCCTACCTCTCCTTCAGAACGGAACGTGATACTTTCGCATCATTCCGCTCCTTGATAATTCCATCCTTGTTATGGATACGATTCAAGACCAACTGTCAGGTTTTAACGCCTTCTTTAGAGCATATTGACCCGTCTGTTGCTGTCTTTGTGTCATGGCAATGTTTGTGTAGAAGTTGTAAGTTTTCGTAAGTATCATTTCCACCTAATGAGGTTGGTTTAATATGGTCAACTTCTACAATGTCTGTACTGGTAAAGTACAAACCACAGTGAGGACAAATACCCTTTTGACGCTTGATTAATGATGCAACCCTGTTAGGAGTTTCTGGGTATTCGCCTCTACGCTTACTCCAATAAATCCAATTTCCATCAAATGGAGTGGCAACACCCTTTACTTTGATGTGCCTTACGATTGGCGCATCTGAATGCTGTTTTAATTCCAACCCATTCTCGGTACTGAAACACCAATTACGATCGCCTACTGTTCTCCAGTATTTTTCTTTATTGATGTTCCCTTTTCCCCTCCTTTTTGCCCAAGTTTTCAACTTATCGTATGTTAGTTTATCAACCTTGTTAAAGGTTTTTTTGCTAACGACTGTTGAGTAATAGTTTGACCACCCCCTAATGATTGGATTCAGCCTACTGATTAAAGCAGCTTGGGGGGCGGTTTTATGGGCGTCTATTACTTCAGCAATCTTAGATAGATGACTTTTGACTTTGGCTTTTGAGGGTGTAATTAGTGTACAAAAACCTAGTGAAGTTCCATTTGTGTTATTTGCACATCTGTAGATTCCTACCTTGTGCTGCTGTATATGGAACCCTAAGAACTCAAACCCAACATTTCCTTCTATTTCATTAAGGGTGTGGGTTAATCTTGTTTTACTTGGTTTCAATTCCAATCCCATGTCACTCAACCAATCAGCAATTATCTCTTTACACTTTAAGACTACGTTCAAATCCTCATGGATTATCACAAAATCATCTGCATACCGGATTAAACCAAGAGCATAGCGGTTATCCCGTTTTTTCCCTTTTAGTGTTTCCGCGTACTGCATAACTCTTGCTTCCATACCATGTAGGGCAATATTCGCAAGTAAGGGAGAAATTACCCCACCTTGTGGTGTACCTTCATTAGTAGGAAAGAGATTTCCTTGGTCACAGTATCCTGCCTTGAGCCAACTTTTTACTTGCTGTCTCATGGTAGGGAATGTGGCTATTTTTGTGAGTAACGCTTTGTGGTCTATACGGTCGAAGCATTTAGCGATGTCAGCATCCAGCACATATTTGGCTTTACTTCTAACACAATTATATATTGCTCCTACCGCATCGTGACAGGAACGCCCAGGTCTAAAACCATAAGAGTTAGGTTCAAATTTTGCCTCCCACTCTGGTTCTAACGCCATCTTACATAGCGCTTGCAATGCGCGGTCGCTTATTGTAGGGATTCCTAATGGTCTAGTTTCGGCTGTTCCAGGTTTGGGAATATGAACCCTACGAGTGGGTTTTGCCTTGCCTTCCAACTTTAACTTACCAACAAGGTTAGTACGTTGCTTTGGTGTCAGCGATTTCACGCCATCCACACCAGCCGTATTTTGTTAACCTAAGCAGGCAGGTCGCCCTACCTGCTCGGCTCCAGAACCGAACGTGAATATCGCTATTCATTCGGCTCCTCAGTGTGTGACTGTCACCTTTGCTTGTGACATCTCCAATAAGGGAAAACTCCCTCAGCGCGGTTCTGTTTCTGATTGCCCGTGAATTTGGTCGTGGCAATGCAGGTGGACTAATATCAGGTTTTTGTCGGCATTATTTCCACCCTTGGCTCTAGGCTTTAGGTGGTGTTTTTCGATTGAATCACCTGGGTTAAAGTTCAGTCCACATTGGGCGCATCTACCTTTCTGCCGCTTGAGCAGTCTTGCTTTCTGCGGTTCTAGGGATTTGTAATTTTCGCCCATTCTGGCGCTCCAATAAATCGAGTCTCCATCGTAGGGGCTGCGTGTTCCTTGTACCTTTGTCCATCTCAAACCCGCAGGAAATGCGGCATGGAGTAGGAGGTTGAAGGAATCCTGCTCTTTCCTCGAGCTTGCAAAGACCCAATTGTTATTACCGATGGTTCGCCAATATTTTCTGGCAACCCACTTTTTCCCTTTGTTAGGGTGACGGCGTTTCCCCCATCGATACAGTCTGCTCCAGAGTAGGTGGTCGAGTTTATTGAACGTTTCCTTTGAGTTCCAAGGAGATTGGTAATGACACCATCCTCTAATGATTGGATTGAGGAAACTGATTAGAGCAGCTTGACTGCTGCTGTTATTCTCCTCGACGTACTTATCGAGCTTTCTGTAATGAGCTTGAAGCTTTTCGTTGGAGGGTTTTACGATGGTTTTGAAACCCAACTTTTTACCTTTCGATGTTTCACCTGAATGGTGTTTCCCTACTGGGTATTGGCGAATGGAAAATCCTAGAAAATTAAATCCAGGCTTTTCTCCACCATGTTCTTCTAGTGTATGTACTAGCCGAGTTTTTTCGGGTTTCAACTCAAGCCCCAATTCGCTTAACCATTCTGATAGAATTTGCTGACATTGTTGTACCACGGCAAGTTCTTCGCATATTACCACTAAGTCATCCGCGTAGCGTATAAGCGTAGGAGCTTTCACTTCCTTTCCAAATAACCTTTTGGTATTTCGGATTCTGTTTGCTTTATCGCTGGGAAACTGTGCCTCTATGCGTTGTTGCATACCGTGGAGCGCGATGTTCGTTAAAAGTGGTGAGATACTACCACCTTGCGGAACACCCTCCTGTGTCTCTTGAAATCCCTTCCTTTCTGCCCATCTGCTGAAGTCGATTACTCCCGCTTTGAGCCACGCTTTGATTTGACGCTCGAAGATGGGAAAGGTATTAAGTTTTTCTAACAGTTTGGTATGGTTTATTTTGTCAAAACACCGACAGATGTCTGCATCCAAAACATACTTCGGTTTTTGGGCGATGTACGTTCGGATTGCTTCAACTGCGTCATGACAAGATCTGCCAGGTCTAAAGCCGTATGATTCCGATTCAAAACGTGCTTCCCATTCTGGTTCTAACGCCAGCTTGATTAGCGTTTGTTTTGCTCTTTCCTCAATTGTTGGGATTCCGAGTCCTCGTTTTTCCGGCTTTCCGGGTTTAGGAATCCAAACCCTTCGAGTTGGTGCTGATTTCCCGTTTACTTTCAGGTTTTTTGCCAGTTCTAATCGTGCTGGAGGTTTTAAGGCTTTTATCCCGTCAACTCCCGCCGTAACTCGACCTTTATTGTCCTGTGTAACCCGTCGCACGGCAATTAGTTTTGCAGACCAGGACTGAGCTAGACTCTTTTGGAGCCGCCTAACTGTTTGAACATCTCCACGCTGTGAAGCGCGATAAATCCGCTTTTGGAGCTTGAAAACTGCAAACTCAGCTTTCCGCCAGTTCACATTTTTCCATTCCACTTGTGATGTAATCTCCGTTTTGGACATCTTTACTCGAACTAAAGCGAACGTATCTTTCACACAGCAGTGAGTCTGTCAGCATATCCTCTCCATTACAGAGGGGCGTTGGCTTCTGACCCAATCCTTCCAAAGGTGGCTTACGCTAGCTACTACTCCAGAGTTTGACCAATTCTGGAGAGCCGTTCCCCTGGTTTAATTCGTTCCGAGTTTCCGTTGGTACTGGTTGTAGAACCTCTCAATCCGCCGGGTTTTGGTAAGTGCCGATAGTCAGTAGGGCAAGCTGCTATCTACCGTTCCCGTGAGCCTATTTCGCTCCCTGCGTATTAGCCTTATTCCGCAAGTTGATAATGACGACGGTTTGTACGAGAGTTCGCTTTCGCTGTTCTGCCCCAGATGCTCCCGGTTTCACTACATTTCAGGCTCGTAGCTTATCCGGTTTTCACCCCGCTTCAGTTCTGGCGGTGCTACCCTCTCCATAGCTGGGGGTGATGCTGTTACCTGGACACTTACAGAAGGAGGACTTTCACCTCCACGGAAACTAAGTTATCTCGGTTTCGAGTGTTGCCACCCTTCCCTATTGACCTGCTTTCAGCAGGTGTGACGCTTTCGGATTTCTCCTTGGCGCGTCAACGAGCCGCACTACCTTGGTTATCTTGTGTCACCCTACGTACCGCAATACATTTTGCAGACCAAGACCTAATCAGGGTCTTCTGAAGTTTGCGAACTGCTTTAACATCCCCACGTTCACTCGCTTGGAATATGCGCTTTTGCAACTTAAAAGCCACCCTTTCTAGCTTTCGCCAGTTGATGTCTTTCCATTCCACCGTCTGATTGTTCAGCGTATTAGACATATGATTTGCTACTTGTTCTATTCCCTTGGAGTTACCGTGTATCTGTCAGCATATCCACACCATTACAGTGAGGCATTCGCTTTTGATACAATCCCTCTCCCTTAAACCATTCGTTAGCTACTTACTGAACATCGACCTATTCAGAGATTTAAGAGAGTTACTTCGTTCCGATTACACATTGGTTGAGTCTTTAGCTGTGATGCTTTCCACCGGGATTGTGGGCGGTGCTTATAAGTTGGATCGAGAACCACTTATGCCCTAGCCTTGCCTTTTGGCTTGGTGTTAGTCAGGGATTCTTACCGTATTTTTTCGACGGGTTCACCATTGACTTAGCCGTTACACCATTTTTGATTACGATGGTTCAAACACATCTTTGCTTTCGCTACGCATGGACTCTTGCTCGACAGTTACCGGGTTCGGCTCCTAGCAGTTCTGCCTTTTAACCCCGCTTTAGCCTATTGGTTGCTACCCATTAAACTAGGGGTTATGCTTTCACTCCTGCACTTGGAGGGTAGGACTTGCCACACGGCGGTTCACCTACAAATGTAACCAGTTGTCACTAACTGTCTGAGCAGTTAGGCTAACCGTCCCACAAGCCTTTCAGCTTATTTTAGGTTAAACGACTCGCACCTCAATCTTTAAAATCAATTCACCCCAACCTGCATCAGAAATAGAACGGTTCAAACCTTTTTTTCTAGATTGTCCATTTTTCAGAAATCTTCCCGTATTTTCATCGACTTTTACCCGACAGCGACCCCCTCATCGCAGATATATTCAAGTCTTCCAATGCAATAGCATCAATTTTTCGAGATCCAATTTTGTGAGCTACCTTCCATTGGTAAGCTTGACGCATCTCACTGATTTTTTGATGGAACCGCCCTACTTTTTTAGCTGCTTTCTGGCGATTGCTGCTCCCTTTGACTTTACGGTTAACTCTTTTCTGTCTAATTTTTAGGGTGCGTTTAGCTTTTTTGGATGTTGAAAAATTAGGGTTTTCAATTTGATATCCATCAGATAGATGAACGAGCTTTGTAATTCCTAAGTCACATCCAATTACTTTAACAACATCCTTGAGAGATTTTGCCATGTAATCGGGAACAGACTTATTCTCTATCCTAATGGACACATACCAACCATTTTGACGCTTCCTGACAGCACAAGCCTTGATAGTAAAACCATCGGGGATTGAACGTGAATTGTAGAACCGCATCCACCCTAATTTGGGTAAATAGATTTTATTCCCTTTGACTTTTATTCCCATTACAAAAGTAAAAGAGGTAAAGTTACTCCGATTTTTGAATTTCGGGAAACCTCTGCCTTCAAAGAAGTTCTTGTAAGCAGTATCTAAACGTTTAATATTCTGTTGTAGAACTGTTGAGTCAATACCACTATACCAGGGTCTAGCTGTTTTCAAATCTGGCAAAGATGTGATTTGAATGTCGCCAGCACTGCGACGAGGATTCTTAGTCTTACCTGAGCAAGCGGTTTTCGAGTCTTTCCAAGGATTTCCTGTTGCACCATTTTTACTGACAGAGCAGGTTAATGGCGAAACTTCGCTTTGAGTTCTAAGATAGCAGTAATTTCCTTGGATGAACTGTTGGTTATACTGGGTGATTCTGTCGTTAAGACACCAATTGTAGTGACTTCGTAACATATCTACCCAGTTCGACATCTTTGAGTCTTGTGTTTGATTTGGACGAAGTTTGTAAACGTAGTTTGTGAGCAAGATTGAGTCACCTCTTATTTGAAGAGTGCACTGTTTTAGTCTAATCTAAAAACTTACTTGATTCAAGCATTGTCGCAATTCTTAATTTTTCAATGAGTTAAATTTTTACCAACCTACTTGAATTAAAGCCGTCCTAAAAGGACGGGGTTTTCAACCCATTTTTTTGATAAATCTAAAATCTAAAATCTAAAATCTAAAATCTAAAATCTAAAATCTAAAATGGTATAACCCTGCTTTTGCGAGCTAGCATTCAAGGCAAGGTTATTATTAAGTATTCGGAATTCAGAGCCAGTAGCCCATTGCTCGGAGCGCGGATTCGGCTGCCAAGCAGTGCGCTACTCGCCCAATCGAGTTATTTTAGAGCTGCGTTCGACCAACATCAGGACTACATAAATAGTCATGACATAACCGGCGGCCAGAACGGGAATAATTAGAGGAATATCGTGATAATTCATAATGATAACCAAAAGTCAAGGACGAGGAGGAGAAGGATAAGTTCAATACCTACGACATTAAGTCAGCACCCAAGGCAATAACTTGGTTCTGAAGGCTGCTTTTCCATATCAAGGCTGGGGGAACATTTAGGCGTTCCCGGTCAGTGGATTTTAGATTTTAGGTTTTAGATTAAAGATTTACTCGCAGATGAATCACTGGAGCAGGCACTAGCCTCTAAAATGTTGGATCTCTCTACGACTGTTGTCGATTTTAGATTTTAGGTTTTAGATTTGAGATTCACTCGCAGATCAATCATCGGAGCAGGCACTAGCCTCTAAAATGTTCGATCTCTCCACGACTGTTGTCGGTGGCTTCCGTTTTTCGGCGGGGTCAATAATGATTTACTGCTTTACAGGTGCTTAAACAACGTAAAACCATCCACTTTAGCTACTTTGAGCTACCGCGCACATAAGATGCGCTAGTCTTAACTTCTGAAAATTTTTAGTCCCAAGGAACTAAAAATCTGTCCCAGAAATTTTTGCTGCGATCTGACTAATAAGGCTGGTTATACGAAATTCTTACAGGCACCTGCAAGCTACCTGCCCGCCTGGATTAATCACAGCCTGTACTTAATGTATAGAATTGTTTAAATCCTTAATACCCATAATAACACAGGGTTTCTGGGATTTACAGATTTTTCGACAAGATACTTAACAATTCGTTACAATAGGGTAGCGGCTCTGGCAGCAGGCTACTGGCTGGAGGTAGTCGGGTGACTTCGATCGGGCTACCGATCGCAAATCAGTGGCGATCGCCAAAATTTCTCTTCCCTGTTGCAAAGAATTACCTTAAAATAAAGATATGATATGTAAAATTTTGTTACTTTACGGCTTGAGTCGGCGTATCCATGATCTCTAGCACTGTCCTATTTTCCTCGGTTGAAGAAGACCTGCGACTGTTGACAGAAAACTTAAAACAGTTAGTGGGTGCCCGTCATCCCATCTTGTACGCGGCTGCAGAATACTTATTCGGCACAAAGGGAAAACGGGTGAGACCCGCAATAGTCTTGTTGATGGCCAAGGCGACAATGCCCGATGGTGCCATCACAGAAAAACACCGCCGCCTCGCGGAAATCACCGAAATGATTCACACAGCCAGTCTAGTTCACGACGACGTGGTGGACGAGTCGGACTTGCGGCGGGGAGTACCGACGGTACACAGTCGGTTTAACAACCGAGTGGCAGTATTGGCGGGAGATTTTCTGTTCGCTCAATCTTCGTGGCATTTGGCAAATCTGGACAACCTGCCAGTAGTCAAACTGCTTTCGGAAGTGATTATGGATTTAGCAGAGGGGGAAATTCAACAGGGACTAAATGGATTTGACACCAGTTTGTCGATCGAAGCGTACCTCGAAAAAAGTTACTACAAAACAGCATCTTTAATTGCCAACAGTTCCAAAGCAGCGGGATGTTTGAGCGAAGTTTCACCGGAAATAGCAGAAGATTTGTATAACTACGGTCGCCACATTGGTTTGGCATTCCAAATAGTAGATGATATATTAGATTTCACCGCTTCAACGGAAACTTTGGGGAAACCTGCAGGCTCGGATCTGATCGGCGGAAATCTGACAGCGCCAGCGCTATTTGCCCTAGAAGAAAAGCCTTATTTGGAAGTTATCATAGAACGCGAGTTCGCTCAAGAAGGAGATATAGAACAGGCTTTGACATTGGTAGCAGATTCTCAAGGCATAGTGCGATCGCGAGAACTAGCAACAAATCACGCGCAGAAAGCTGTCGAATACTTGGCAGCGCTGCCCCATTCAGAGTCCCGCCAAGCTTTGATAGATTTAGCAGATTACGTTTTGAGCCGACTTTATTAGCAGGAAGAAGGAAGAAGGAACTGGGTATTAGTTACCAGCTTGGGGCTGCCAATTCCCAATTCCCAATTCCCAATTCCCAACTCCCAATTTCCAATTTCCAACTATGCGATATCCGGTGGGAGATTGCTAGAATTTGACTGTAAAGCCGATCGGTACTGTTGCAAATAAACGTTAATTAATTCCTGCACTTGCTGGCGAGGGATTTCCGTCCCTACTTCCTGATTGCCGGGATTTTCAAAAAAAACAATGCTGTCTAGACCTTCGAGGGCGATCATCTGAAATAAAATGTGAGTAACAGGCAAACACACGGGCCTGACGCGATCGCCCCCAGCCGCCGCTGCGGAGGACGCATCTTCAAGAGTGGGAAAAGCATAAATCACCTTTTTTTCCCGTCCCGGTTGCTTGAGATTGCTCAAAACCACGATCGCCCAACTTTCGTCTACCGCTTGCAGGATAGAGTATTCCAGGTGCTGTAGCTGTTGGGCAATTAAAATCAGCGCCGGGGCGATCGCCTTTAAAATTTGTGGTGTCGAACCGTCGGGCGGAGCTTTGTCGATCAGTGCTTCAATCTGTTGGTCTAAATCCATCAGTCAGTTAATTTGAGATTTTAGTTTCAAATTTTTAGGGTAACAGGTGCAGGTTAAAGTATGTGAATACCCAGCACTGCCCACTGTGACATGACTCCGACTGTCAAGGTACGGAGCTTCTTTGAATCACTTCAAAGATTTCCTAGTTGTTCCCTTATGGGTTTTCGACTTTGACCTAGACTGAGATACTTCAGTCCCCGGCAAACCGTCTGCATAGGCGTTTTGGATTCCGACGTGTCCCGCCGTACTAATTAATTCTATTCCTCTATTTCTGATTACTTGACCACTAGCTACATCTCTATCGGCAATGAATCCACACTCTTGACAATGATGTACTCTAACACTCAAGTCTTTTTTAACTGTTGCACCACACTCAGGACACTCTTGAGAAGTCCTCCTGGCCCTGACTTCCACAAAGAACTTACCACGCTTCCAGCACACGTACTTGGTGATAGCTCGGAATTGCCCAAAACCCTCCGCCAGCATCTGTTTGCCAAGCATCCCTTTGGCAAGAATTCGGTAATCCAAGTCTTCCATGAAGACCATATCACCAGCGTCACAAAGCGCATGAGCTTGCTTGAAGTGGAAATCCTTACGGGTATTATCAATTGTGTGGTGAAGTCTAGCAACTTTGATCCGTTGTTTCTCGTAATTTTTAGACCGCTTCTTTTTCCGATCAAGTCTGCGTTGCAGCAATTTCAGCTTGCTTTGCATCACTTTCAAGAACTTAGGCGACTTTACAAGAACTCCGTCGCTAGTTGCCAAAAACTTGGAAAGCCCAACATCTACCCCAATTGGATGACCATGAGGCATAGGATTGGGAACACTAACATCGCATTGGATATTGATGCTAGCGTACCAAATATCAGCCTTGTTAATTATCCGAACCTGCTTAACTACAAAGCCACTCGGTATCGGGCGATGCAAGTTAATTGCAATGGGCCCCAACTTGGGCAAGGCAATATGTACTCCCTGCACTGGATTCTGTTTAAATTGGGGAAACAACAAAGACTTGAATTGTCCAAATTTTTTAAATCTGGGAAATCCATGCCCAACTTTTTGAAACCCATCCCAGGCTCGGTGCAGTTGTTTAATAGCTTGCTGCAAAACTTGGCTTGGCACTTCACCCAATCGGGGAAACACCTTTTTAGCGTTTGGCAAAGCATTAAGCTGATTCACTTCACTAGGGAAAGGAATATCAGCAGCCATGATATATTCATGACTGATGGAGCATCTGTCAACCATGCACTTCCGGCTATTGCACCAATCCTTAATCTCGCGCAGCCCGTAGTTATAGGCAACGCGACAAACATCCATCCACTCTTTGAGCGACTGCTCTTGAGTGATGCTGGGATAGATTCGATAGCGGTAATTCATGGTTAGCATTCCACTACCTTAACATATTTAGTGGCAGATGCAACGCTAGTAAATATAAAGTCGCCATAGAAGGACGGGGTTTTAAACCCAATTTTCTGATAAAATCTTAAATATAAATTTAAAGTCCCAGGGTGTGCTACTTTCAAAGTGAGCTGTCAACCATCATGCGGGAAATCGGCCAGAGCGTGGAAACCATATTTCAAC
Organism: Tychonema sp. LEGE 06208; assembly: GCF_015207505.1. Taxonomy (GTDB): domain Bacteria; phylum Cyanobacteriota; class Cyanobacteriia; order Cyanobacteriales; family Microcoleaceae; genus Microcoleus. The sequence continues at coordinate 25,492 of NZ_JADEWT010000003.1, read as the reverse complement.
TGCTGTTAGACGAACTCAAAAAGTCCACTCGGGCGTCTGAGCAGAACTGCCAAGATGTAGCAGGGCGACTCGCAGTAGAAGTCACCAGGATATGCACAGAAAGCCAGCGGATTCAAGACTCAGGAGACATAGAAGGTGCAGCCGAGAGCCTCGCCCGGCACCGCTTGCAACAATGTCTCCACTATGAAAATTTAGGATCCGGGCCAGGGCGAGTAGAATTGCAAAGCACTCTCAGCGCGATCGTCTATCGCTCCATCACCCCTCCCCAATTGCAGTCTAGCTATCAAGCGCGAATAGAACTGATCAGAGATTTCTTGCAAGGATTTTATCTCGAAGCCTTAAAAGCATTCCGGCGCGAAACCCAACTACCACCCACCTACAGCCCCCGCACTCGCTTAGAACTAGCAGAGTACATGGCCTTTGTAGAGCGCTTCGGGAAACGGCGCATTCCCTTACCTCGGAACCGCAGCCAGCAACTAATTATTTTACGGGCCCAAACCTTTTCCCAGCAGCAGCCCAAAGAAACCTCTGTAGATATGGAACAAGCCGCCGACGGAGGGGCTTGGGATTCTGACCAAACTTGGAACGACACCTCCGTGCACTCGGTGCGGGAAGCAATGGCCGGACAGGGTTCATCTGCAATTCGCTCCCCAGCCGACGAGTCAGAATCTCTGCGGCAAAACGTGATTGACGAATTAGTGGCCTACTTAAAAGAGCGCAACCAAGAAGAATGCGCCGATTACTTCGTGCTGCGCTTGCAAGACTTGCCGACTAACGAAATAGAGTCGATCCTGGGCATAACTCCCCGCCAAAGAGACTATTTGCAGCAGCGCTTCAAGTACCACTTGCTCAGGTTCGCCATGTCGCACCGCTGGGAACTCGTTCACCAGTGGCTGGAAGCAGACTTAGACAAAAATTTAGGTTTGCTGCCTTCTCAGTGGCAGTCCTTTGGCGAACAAATTGGCCCAGAGGGACAGCGTTTGTTACAGTTGAAACAACAAGGTCTGTCAGAGTCAGCGATCGCGCAAACCCTCGGCAGCACGGTAGCCCAGGTACAGAAACGGTGGTTTAAATTGCTGGAACTTGCCTGGGAATTGCGAAATCGTTCAGATTCCGGAGAAGGGGCATCTACTGATGAATAACGAAACGAACAGGGATGCAGAGGCTTTCGAGCGCCATTTTTTAGACTGGATATTGCAGGCGCCAATCCCGAATGCCTCTAGCGAAGAGCAGGAAAACGTCAATGACCCCCTTCCCTCAAAAGAGTGGGGCGAAACAGAAGAGTATTCCGGGGTGGAATACTGGGAATGGGACGAACCAGACCCGCTGGACTATCAAGTGGGCTCGCAGAGCATTTCACCCGCACAACCCCTGACTATTGGAGAAATACCGACCGTGCAAGACCGTTTTCAGACCTTGTTAAAAGAAAGGCTTAGATCCGAAATTGAAGCCAACCCGCCGCTGTTCCCCTGGGAAACAGAACTCAAGAGCTACGAACACGACTATCCAGACGATGCAGTCCCCCAATGGGTTCCACCCCTGCACCTCTGGACTCCCCAACTACAAAATATTAGATGGGGTCGCCTGCCAATTCCGATCGCCCAAGGGGTTTTTGCTCAACTGCTAGAACCTTGTCAGCAATTGGTAATGTCGTCGCTGCGGGAAGGCTCGAAATTAGTTCGCGCTGTAGATAGCTTGTTTCCGGGCCAGTCTGAGGAACTCAACCAATTAGCTGGTTTAGTACTCAGAGGTGCTACCAGAGGAATTACAGGTTTAGAAGTAGAAGATTTACCGAATTACTCCGAGGCAACTATCGATCAACAAATGCTAATGTCGTTGTTGGCCGCCCGAGAAATCATTGAGTCTCTAACTTTGAATTGTCCTGTAAACCAGCCCCCTATTTCGCGGGAGTGGCTGACTGCTTTGGGCTCCCTGACTCTCTCAGCTCAATACCTGTCGAACCGCAACACAGAACCACCAAGGCCGTGTTTAAGAGTTGAGTGCGAATTTCCAGGGGGAGGAAGTTTGGAACTCAAGGGAGGAGATGCCGAAGCAACTGCACAGCGTCCGAATTCCGGGCATTTAAGTGTGGAGTTGTTTGACCCGCAACCTGACAAGACTTATGCCCTAGAAGTCAAATTCCAAAACTTCGATACCAGACCTCTGATGTTTGCTATTCGTCCAACTTTGGCTGGATAAAACAGCAACTATCGAGGTAAAATTAGAGTAGTTAACTGCGTTTTTTACTCTGCGGTTTGACCTCACACAAAAACAGATACAATCTGCTGATTTCTGTCGCGGAAAGCCAAAAAAATTAGAGACGAATTAAAGCCCCCAGATTCATCTGTGAAGTTAATCTGTGGATTCAATCTCAAATCGAATGGCAGAGAAATAAGATTTAGATATTAGTTAAAACCCAGATCGAACTGTGGATTTAATCTCAAATCTCAAATCGAGTGGCACAGAAATAAGATTTAGATATTAGTTAAAACCCAGATCGATCTGTGGATTTAATCTCAAATCTCAAATCTCAAATCTCAAATCGTTGGATGGGTGCACATGACAACTGATAACCTGCGAAATATACCTGTTTTGGGTAAACTGTGGGAGCGGATAGAGGCAATGCCTCCGCCGGTGACTGAGGATTCTTTACTGCTGCGAATCCTAGTTCAGTTGTTGGTAATTGTGGGAATTGTGGCTACTGATGTTGCTTCTGAAGAAAGCCTGAACCTGTGGGCTGTGCCTGTTAGTATTGTGGGAGCAACTTGGAGTTGGTACCGCCGCCGCGATCGCAATGTAGCCGCTAAATTCTGCATAGCTATTGGAATGCTGGTGGCGCTGTTCGCCTTTTTTACCCGCTTGGTGGGAGAATTAAACGATACGCGGTTAGTTTTGGCGCAACTGTTAATTAACATTCAAGTGTTGCACAGTTTCGATTTGCCCCGCCGCAAGGATTTGGGCTATTCGGTCGTCATCGGGCTGATTTTGTTGAGTGTAGCGGCGACCATCAGTCAAACGCTGACTTTTGGGCCGCTGCTGTTGGTATTTTTGGCTTTAGTGCTGCCGACTTTGGTGCTGGATTACCGATCGCGCTTGGGACTCTCGAAGCTAGAAAACATCAATCCGGCGACAGAAAGTAGAAGTAAAAACAACAATTTATCCCTATTTGCTGCTACTTTATCCCCCAAGTATTTTAGTTTGTTGCTGTTGATAACTGTAGGGTTGGGGCTGGCTATTTTTGCGTTTTTGCCGCGCCTTCCAGGCTATCAATTGCGGACTTTTCCCGTGAGTGCTCCTATTGAATATCAGGGGGAGTTTGACTCGCGCAGCATTCTGAATCCGGGGTATGTCAGGGGGGGAAATCAAAAAGGAACTGGCGGAGGGAAGGGGAGAAACCCAGACAAAGGGCCAGGAGAGGTAGACTCTACTTTTTATTACGGTTTCAACCAGCGCATCAATCAAAATTTGCGGGGGGTATTAAAACCTCAAGTGGTGATGCGGGTGCGATCGCAGGCGGCGGGTTTTTGGCGAGTGTTGGGCTTTGACAAATATACCGGTCAGGGTTGGGAAGTTTCGCGCAACGACGACGCTTTTAAGGTGAATCGACCTCGCTGGTCTTATCAATTTTATCTGAATCCGTATCCGAATGCGCCCCGCACTCAAGAGGTGATTCAAAGTTATACTATTCTTGCTCAGTTACCGAATTTGATTCCGGCTTTAAACAAGCCGAAGGAACTTTATTTTCCGACGCAGGAAGTGGCGATTGATGCGGAGGGAGGTTTGCGATCGCCTGTGGAATTGGCGGAAGGTTTGACTTATACGGTGATTTCTAACGTGCCGTTTCGCGATCGCTCCTTGTTGGGGCAAACTGGTACTAATTACCCGAAAAATATTCGCAAATTCTATTTGGACGTGCCGCCAGAAATTGCCCAGAAAGTGCGAGAAAAAACTGAAGAAATCTTGTTGGGGAGAACAAGAGTGGCTAAGTCGGACAGGGCGATCGATTCTCCCTACGAAAAAGCTTTGTACTTAGCTCAATATTTGAAACAAAATCCTAATTACAAACTTGTCAAAGCTTTGCCTTATTTAGAAGAAAGTGAAGATTTAGTCGAGGGTTTTTTGTTTGGCTATCAAAACACGCAAGACGGCAAAAAAGTTACAGGCGGATATCCCGACCATTTTTCGACGGTACTGACAATTATGCTGAGATCGATCGGGATTCCGGCGCGAGTGGCTGGCGGTTTCGATACGGGAGAATTCAACCCGTTTACAGGTTTGTATGTGGTGAGAAATACCGACGCTTTCTTGATGACGGAGGTATATTTTCCCAGATACGGGTGGTTTGGTTTTAATCCGATTCCAGGTTATCCGCTGATTCCGGCTTCGGTGGAAGACAACCAGACTTTTAGCGCGCTGGAATCGTTTTGGAAGTGGATCGCGGCTTGGCTACCGACTCCTCTCAGAAGCGGGCTGGATTCAGTTATAGGTTTTGTAATTGGCTGGATCAGTTTGATTCTGGGTTGGTTTCTGGGACAGTTTGCTAGGGGTTGGGTGGGGTTATTTACTGGGTTGATTAGCGCGATCGCCTTTGGGTTTATTGGCTGGTTAATTTGGCAAGGGTGGCGCAAGTGGCGCTACCGCCGCTGGCTGGCGAAGTTGCCGCCGGTGGAGGGGGTTTATCAGCAAATGCTGAAGGATTTGGCAAGTCGCGGATTTGCCAAGCAGAAAGCTCAAACGCCTTTGGAGTATGCTGAGACAATGCGCGGCCACCACGAAACCGATGAAGCTGAGGTAATTGAGGAAGTTTCGCAAGCTTACGTGCGCTGGAAGTATGGCGGCGAAGCGGGAAATTTGAGTCAGTTGCGACAGTTGGTGGACAATTTGAGGCGATCGCACTTGAAGAAACTCAAAAAGCTAAGATAATATAAATTCTCAGTCGGACACGGCGCCGTGTCCTGACTGTGGTAATATGAATATCGCGAAAATTGCAAATAATTTACCGTGCCGATGGTAGCTTGAGTTCGATACCCAGTTTTTGACCGACATCGATCGCCTTATCAGCAAAATCAGTCACGCCTGCGATCGGAATTGCGATCGCAGTTGCCGTCGCTAAAATAGCTTTTAAACTTTTCTTTAATCTAGCTGGATTCCTTTCGTTTTCCGGTTTCTTGATTTCGGATTCAACATCTTCAATATCGATAATTACACCCTCGCGAATGTCTTCGGGAAACTGGGCGGCGGTTTCACGCATTGATGCAATCTGTTTCAGAAGTTCGGCGGTATTTGTTATTGTTTTGGATAAATGCGTTATTCCTAACTGTGGTGTTGTCGCTGCCAATCACACCAGACATCGGGCCGTTGAAGTTGTTGGTTTTGGAAGAATCTTGAGTCATTTTTTTACCGTTAACGTTGATATTGAATTGAATGCTAGAAGAATCTCCAAAATCGGGGCGATCGATTCCAGAAATTCGCTCTTTCTCTTCCCATTGTTGCAAATTATCCGGGAAATCTTCCATCAAGCCGCGCACGTTGACCATTTGATAAGATTTGTCGCATTCGACTTCGTAGCGGCGGTTGGCCAAACGGCGGCGCAAAGACTCAAAATTGTAGAGGTGAGGGTCTTGGCTGCCTTTGCATTCGGTACAGTTGCAGGGGATGAATTCTTGGTATTTGAGGCGATTGTCGTAAGTCGCGTGAATTTTCCAGAGTTCGTGGCGGATGCGGTCTAAAAGAGATTTTTTGTGGTTGCCGGAAACTCGAATGCGGATTTCTCGTTGGTGGTAATTCTCGATAACTTCGGCCTTGGCGTAATTGTCGGCGAGGATGACTCCATCGCGCCACACGATATCTCCCCTACCCTTTGGTAAAGAAGGTTGAGGGCGGTAGATTAACAAGTGCATTTCGACGATAAAACGGGTAATGATGCCTTTGGGCATGAAGTCGTATTCGTAGCGCAAAATCAGGTTATCGGTGTCGTCCCAGGTGTAATCGGGCGTTTCCAGGGGGAGAAGTTGCGGGGCGATGTAGCGTCTGGGTTGGCAGGGGATTTCGTAACACAGTTTGAAGTGTTTCATCAAGTGGAGTAGTTCGTCCTGCAAGTCTCGGTATTCTCTTTCGCACCAGATTTGTTTGAGGTTTTCCTGGGTGAAATACCCGCAGTTGGCGATGACTTCTGCGTTGTCGGCGACTTCTTTTTCGTCAGTAATTTCTTTCTTGCTGATGACTTTGTAAACAGCATTGGTTGCCAATTCGGGACGCAGAATGACTATGTTTTTGAGGATGGGGTCTTTTTGGAAGTGGAGGATAATTCCCAAGTCGTGAAGGTATTTGCTGAGAGTCAGCATGGCGGGTTTATCGGATTTTTGAAAGCCTTGGCTGGCGCAGATGTCGAAAAATTCGCTGACTGCGATGTGGGTTTGGCGTTGGGAATAGTTTTCTAAAATGTGGCGGACGCTTGCCCAGCGTTTGGGAACGGGCGTGCTGATGTGGTCGAGGGTGGCGATGCGGTTTTGGAGGGCGCGTTGGAGTTCTGCGAGTCCGCGATTGCTGGCGAGGTTGGTAGCGAAATCTTTTTCTAAATTGGCAAAGTCGCGCCGCTGTTGGGAGAGGTTGATTTCGCAGCGGATGTCTTGTTTTTCGTTTTGGACGAGGAAGACGGGACTGCTGTTGCTGAGGAGTTCGACGGCACTCAGCCAGTAGCAGAGGTTGGGGTTTTGGCGGCGGTTATCGACGAGGAGGACGTACAGGGAACGTTCGGTGAGGAAAAATTGGTGGGTGGCGTGGTAGATTTCCTGTCCGCCAAAGTCCCAGAGGTGGACGCGGAAAGGTTTGCCGTTGGCTTGCGTGAATTCCCAGCGCATCACGTCGATGCCTTCGGTGGAGGGTTCTCGTTCTTTGAGTTCGTAGTTGGGGTTGAGGAGTTTGTTTGCAAGGGTCGTTTTTCCCGCTTCGCCTTCGCCGACAATCAAAAGTTTGGCTTCGTTGAGTTCTTCGGTAGCGTCGGGGTCGCGGGTTTGGAAGTAGAAATCGAGGATGGTACGTAAATCGCCTGGTTGAGATGATTGTTTTCCGCCCAATATTTCCAGCGGAATTGGTATCGGATTACCTCGCAAATCCAGTTTTTCCAGCTTCTCCATGCCACGAATCGCCTCTGGGATGGAGGTAATCTGATTGCCACCGAGGTCAAGCCGTGTCAGATTCGACAGTTTGCCGAGCGCCTCTGGGATGGAGGTAATCTGATTGCTACTGAGGGAAAGCTCTGTCAGATTCGACAGTTGCCCGATCGCCTCTGGGATGGAGGTAATCTGATTGCCACTGAGGACAAGCTGTGTCAGATTCGACAGTTGCCCGATCGCTTCTGGGATGGAGGTAATCTGATTGTCCCAGAGGTAAAGCCGTGTCAGATTCGACAGTTGCCCGAGATCTTCTGGGATGGAGGTAATCTGATTGACAGTGAGATAAAGCTGTGTCAGATTCGACAGTTGCCCGAGATCATCTGGGATGGAGGTAATCTGATTGTAACTGAGGACAAGCTTTGTCAGATTCGACAGTTGCCCGAGATCATCTGGGATGGATGTAATCTGATTGTCACTGAGGCTAAGCCGTGTCAGATTCGACAGTTGGCCGATGACTTTTGGGATGGATGTAATCTGATTGTTATGGAGGTCAAGCTCTGTCAGATTCGACAGTTGGCCGAGATCCTCTGGGATGGAGGTAATCTGATTGCTCATGAGGTTAAGCTGTGTCAGATTCGACAGTTGGCCGAGATCCTCTGGGATTGCTGTAATCTGATTTTCACTGAGGTAAAGCCGTGTCAGATTCGACAGTTGGCCGAGATCCTCTGGGATGGCTGTTAAACCAATCCTGGTTAAATTTAAACTCTCTAATTGCTTCATTTCCAGCAGCAATTCTGGCATCGTTCCGAATGGATTGCTGCTGAGGTCAATCGATCGCAAATTTACGAGTGATCGCAATTCCTCTGGCAGTGTTCTTAATTGATTCGGGATTATTAGTTTCAGACTCGGGTTAACATTAAACCCTTGCCACCTTTCTACCTTCCCCAACACCAACTTCTCAAGCTGCGTGCACTTGCCAATCTCCGGCGGCAATTCCTCCAAGTCCAGCCCCGACAAATCCAGTTGAGTCAATTTTTCCTCGGCTGCCCGGTGAATTCGCCGCACTGCTTCCTCTCGCGTCATGCCCTTTGTCTCTTGGTAGGATTCAGTTTATTGTGACAGGATTTTTGTTGGGTGGGGAAAGCCAGCAGGAATCAGGACACGACGCGGTGCCGTTTCCCGAAAATTAATCTGGCGATGATTATATCCGAGGGAGGGCGATCGTCGATTATTTTGGGGTAGGGAAACGGCATTGCCGTGTCCTCCGTGGCCTACGCATCAAAACCTTCATAACCGGGTTTTTTGGGTTTCTACGACTGTAACCCGTCTTCTGAGCAAAAACCCGGTTTCTTGCCACCCGCGAGGAATCTGGGGAGGAAAAAGGCTACACATTTTTTGTTTAGTAGATTTATGTTAAAGGGAGATGAATGATTCGGTCTTGGTATTCGTTATCAAACGAACCATCAACAATCACAATCAATTCCTCAATATTTTGCCCAATACTTAAATCCTGATTCAAAACGAAAATCCCTGGAATATGACCACCTTGAGCCAGATGATCTACCAAATGTACCGGCATTGACTTGCGATTGTTTGTCACCAAAATAAAGTTACGATCCTCACACCAAACCAAAATCTCCGGATCGAGAGTGCTTTTTGGGGGTGTACCAATTTCGCCCACTGCCCAAACTACTAAATCAGGGCATTCTCGCCGAAGTTGTGTAGCATAAATGGGCGTAACATTCTCGTCCATTAAATATTTGAGCGCCATTTCTCAAGTATCCTGGATTGCAGTTTTACTTTCCCGTTCAGCCTTCAATTTTCGCAATCTTTCCGCAGCCGGATGCGGATTTGCTGCTTGCATTTTTCGCTGCTGATGCGACCATTCCAACCAATCTTGCAAATATCTACTTACTGATTCTTGATTTTGTAAATAATACAAAATAGTTGTGTAAACTTCTGCTAAAGTTAGAGATGGATAGAATTGCTGAATTTCTTCTGGGGTGCGTTCCCGATGCAAATATTCATACAGCACGGTCTCAATCCCGATACGATGTCCTTTAATCCGAATATCATCCGGTGCTAAGAAATTAAAATACTGATTCATTTCCATATCTAAAATCCCTCTTTTAGCTATCTACTATTCTACTATTCGGTTTGATGAGAAACTATAATGCGATCGATTTCTGCGCGGTGGCGATCGTAATAACGCCAAGCATTCTCTAAATCGCGATCGGATAAACCTGGATAATTCCGAAGTAATTCAGCCTCATCAGCCCCCTGTTGGTGAAGCGAAACCAGCGTCCAAACAGGAATGCGGGTGTTGCGAATTCGGGCATATCCTCCACACACTCCAGGCGTACTCTGAATCGCCCTAGCCCAGAGTTTTTCTTGAAACAGCAAACTCTCTTCAGGTGTCAGCGACTCAATGACTTGAATTAAGGAGTCAACCAACTGAATGTTCATAGCTGATAATTTACGCAATGTAGAATAGTGCGATCGCTCAAACTATCATAGCAAATTTCCCCCAACACCAAAGTCTCAAGCCCAGTGCACTTGCCAATCTCCGGCGGCAATTCCTCCAACTCCAAACTCGGCAAATCCAATTTTGTCTCGCCCTCATCCGTCGCTTTGTCGATTAACTGCATCAATAATAATACGATCGATTTCTTCCGAGTGGCGATCGTATGATTAAAACAACGGTTAAAAGATGAAAGCCAATGATGACCAGCCTGAATGTGGATACGGCACTGCTACAAGAGGCGATCGAACTACAACGAGAAAATTCGCTGGAAACCTTAGTTGAAATCGCCTTGCGCGAATACATTCAACGCCGCAAACAACCGCAGTATCTCGAACTTAGCTTTGGAGAATCTCTCGGTGCATTTCTGGAAAAATATCAAGTTCACGAATTGAGCTTAAATCCCGATCGAATTTGGGAAGATGTTCGCGCCGGAACAAAGCATTGACTTTAGTGCGGATAAAAGGACTTGAACCTTCACTCCTTTCGGAACCAGAACCTAAATCTGGCGCGTCTGCCAATTTCGCCATATCCGCATTTTGACACCGAACTAACATAGCACAGCACAAAGCCATGCGTCAAGATCCAGAAACCCGGTTATTTTTGGACACCGGGTTCAATCATGAGTTATGGCCACAGGAATTTCCGTATATTTGACTCGTCACTTAGTTTTGCCCGATCGCCTTCCAAGTGATTTCGTCAACCACGCCGTCAGCCGTCAAACCCTTATACTCCTGAAAGCTCTTGACAGCCGTAGCAGTGCGAGCGCCAAAAATCCCGTCGATCGGGCCCGGATCGTAACCCTGCATTTCCAAACGCACCTGTAGCGTCTTCACCTTAGAACCCGCCGCGCCTTTAGTCAGAGCAGTTGCAGGATTTGTCGGAACCGAAGCACTCTTCTGAACTCGATCGTCGCTTGGAAGTGCAGCATTGCTTTGCAAACTTTCAGGAGCTGACACCGGATCTGCTGCTAAAGCCGTCCAAGTTTGTTTATCCACAATACCGTCGGAATTCAAACGCTGAGACTTCTGAAAAGCACTCACAGCCGATTTGGTGCGAGAACCATAGGAACCGTCGATCGTCCCGATCGCAAAACCGTGAACTTGCAACCGCTGCTGTATGGCCGCAACTTCAGGCCCATCTGCTCCCGCCGAGATAGTTTTTTCCTTTCTCACAGGCTGCTGCTCCCCTGAATAAAAAGGCTTATTAAACATACCTCCTTGAGAATTTGCCTCCGGCTGTGTAGACGCACCAGGATCGGCGGGACTCACAAAGTCTCTGCGGTATTGTTCCTGCACAAAGGGTTTGGAGTCGAAGGCTGCATTTGCCTTTTTGGTCAACCCAGGAGCGAACAGAGCTAGCAAGCTAAAAATCGTAACAGTAGTTAAACGCATAAGTTTCATCCTGTTGGTAAAGTTTGACAAGGTTTCCCTGTTTTCATGTTTCTCAATCTCATTGTATTACCCGGATCGCTTTCTAAGAAATATCTTTCCAGGCCTTTAGAAATTAGGTAATGGGACAGCAGCAGTCAGAAGTTGCTAGTTGGAAGTTACGAATTGAAAGTAGGGGCCGTTTCGCGCTATTCCTTAGAAACCGGGTTTCTGAGGAGATGTTTCGTTACCAGAGTCAATATTTTCGTAGAAACTGGGTTTCTTAGCAATAGTCCTATGGTACAAAACCGACTCTCCTTCACAAATCTTTACTAGGGAGTTTTGTACAAAGTCGATCGCTCCGAGGTCAACTTTTTTCTCTCAACCGGCCCCTACAAATCCCAAATCGCCACTTATCGGTTCGCGTGTTCTGCCAATAAAGCCTTCGCTCTCGGCTTGTAAATTAGATCAAACAGCGCTTCTATGTAGCGGAGCATATCTTCGCGGTTTTCCTGAGACGAGTAGTTCCAGAAACCGTAAGTCTTGGCCAGAGTCAGCAGCCTGCTAGTATGAATTTTCCAGGTATAGGTGCTGTAAACTCGGTCAATTCCTCGCGTTGAAATTTCATACCAATAGTTAGGATTTTGTTCGCATTTCGATAAAAAATCGAGAATCTTTTGGGCAGTTTTCTGGTGGTTTGTCGGGTTGATATAAAACCCATTGACCCCATCTTGAATAATTTCCAGCAGGCCGCCAAACTGAGTCCCAAAAGTCGGAATACCGGTAATCATTGCTTCGAGAATTGTCAAGCCAAAAGCTTCAAATAAGGCTGGCTGAACAAATATACCTTGGCCGTCGGCAATTACCCGGTAGATTTCGCCGGACAGGCTTTTGGAAAGCCGCACTCCCCTGATTTGATTTTTTTTTATTTGACCTAAAAAATAGAGCGATACTATCTGAGTATCGCCCTATTTTTTGGGGCTGGTACTTTTTTTAATCTCATTGTAAAGTTTGCAATCAGAAATTACTATCCCTCAAATGACATAAAATTCCCCGTATTTGTGGCGAATGTAGCGGACAAAAGGATCGATAGTTAAAGGTGAACCGGTCACGCGATCGATCAATTCAACGGCAGTGTATTTGCGGCCGTGCTGGTAGATGTTTTGTTTGAGCCAGTCGTGGAGTAGAGTAAAGTTTCCCTGTTCTATTTGTACGGTAATTTCGGGATTGCTTTTGACTGCGGTTTCGTAGAATTGAGCGCTCATCAAGTTGCCGAGGGTGTAACCTTGGAACATTCCGCCGATCGTCCCGACGTACCAGTGAACATCCTGCATCGCACCATCGCTGTCGGTGGCGGGGACAACGCCGAGGTCTGTTTTATAACGTTCGTTCCAGGCTTCCGGGAGGTCTCGCACTGCTAGTTTGCCCTCTACCATTGCCAATTCTAGGTCAAAGCGGATGGCGACGTGGAGGTTGTAGGTTACTTCGTCGGCGTCGGTGCGGACGAGCGATCGCGATACTTTGTTAATTGCCCGGTAAAATGTGTCAGTGGATACCTGTCCCAACTGTCGCAAAAATACGCCTTGGAGTTGCGGGTAAAAACATTCCCAAAAACCGCGACTGCGCCCGACCAAATTTTCCCAAAGCCGCGACTGGCTTTCGTGCACGCCGGAGGAAATGCCGCCAGCCAGAAGCGTACCTTCAAATTCTGGGGAATTGCCGAGTTCGTAGAGGGCGTGTCCGGCTTCGTGGATGCTGCTGAACAAAGCTTGATCCAAGTGATCTTCGTAGACGCGGGTGGTGATTCGCACGTCGTCTATGGAGAAGTTGGTCATGAAGGGGTGGAGGGTGGTGTCTTGCCGTCCGCGCTGGAAATCATACCCCATCCGTTCTACGACTGTGCGGGTGAATTCTAGTTGCTGGGCTTCTGAGAAGTATTGATGCAAGCAGGAGTCGTCGGCGGCGGGTTGAGAGGCGATCGCTTCGACTATGGGGACTAATTCTTGACGCAGTTGGGCGAATAGGGGGCGCAGCAGGGATACTTTCATGCCGTAGTCGCTGCGATCGATCAAAGGATCGGCGATATGTTCGTATCCGGGGAAAAAGTCGGCGTATTGCCTGCTTAATTCTAGGGTTTTTTCGAGATAGGGTTCGACGGTTGCGAAGTTGTTGTCTGCTTTGGCCCTGGCCCAAGCTTCGTAGGAGTCGGCTTGGTGGCGGCAGAGTGCGGACATGAAGGCTGCGGGGACTCTGGCGGCGCGATCGTAGTCTCTGCGGGCGATGCGGATCAGGCTGGCTGGGATGGAGTCGTAGGGGAGGGCTTGTTCGTAGAAACGCAAGTCTTCTAGGAGTTCGCCTATTTTGGGGTCAGTAAATTTTTCGTGGGATATTTGTTTGAGAGTGGCCAACTGGCGGCCTCTGGCGGTTGCACCTTTGGCGGGCATATAAGTCGCCTGATCCCAATGCAGCAGCGACGAGGCTGATTCGATGTCAGTAACTTCTCTGAGGTGGGCTGCAAGTTGAGCAAATTTTGCTTGAGTTTTGTCTAGGGTTTGCATGATTGGCGTTGGAGGTACTGTTTTGCCTAAAAAGGTTACAGTGCGGCATTGGTATCCATCAATCATTGCTACCCTGAAATCAAGCTAAAAACCGCACTTCTTCCCGTATTGTACGCAATTTCGAGTCATTCTGGCAGAGTTCACGGTATTTCTTCGGATTGAGCTCGATCGCCCTTGATAGATTTTCGATCGCCTTGCTGGTGATGGTTGCTAAAGCTTCGGGGTTGTTTGTACCATCGCCTGCTGCTTTTTCTAGGAGGTAAATGCAAGCTTTTTGATAGTAAAGATTTGGGTCGTCGGGTTTGAGTGCGATGATTTTATCGTAGGACTCTCTGGCTTCGGTAAATCGTTGGATTTTTTTGAGGGCGACGGCGCGGTTGTACCAGGCTTCGGTGTTTTCTGGCTGCAACTCTACGGTTTTGTCCCAAGAGGCGATTGCTTCTTCAAACCGCTGTAAGTTGGCCAAGGCCAGGCCGCGGTTGTACCAGGTTTCGCTATCCTCTAGCTTGAGTGCGAGGGCTTTGTCCCAGGATGCAATGGCTGCTTCAAATTTTCCCATTTGGGCGATCGCGGTGCCGCGTTTGTTCCACACTTCGGGGGAATCTGGCCGCAGTTGCAGGGTTTTGTCGTAGGAGGCGACGGCTTCTGGGTAGAGTTTTTCGTCGGCTAGGGCGACGGCGCGGTTGTACCAGGCTTGATGCAAGTCTGGTTTTAGTTCTATTGCTTTGTCGTAGGAGGCGATCGCCGCTGTGTTTTGGCCGGAGGTTTTCAGGGCTAGCGCTCTATTGTACCAAGCTTCGGAGTAGTCTGCTTTGATGGCGATCGCTTTGTTGTAGGAGTCGATCGCTTCTGATAATTTTTCCAAATTTACCAGGGTGTTGCCGCGGTTCGTCCAAGCTTCGTGATAGTTTGGCTGGAGTTTGATCGCCTGTTCGTAGGAGGTGATGGCGTCTGAGAGTCTGTCGATCTTCCGCAAAATGTTGGCCCGGTTGTACCAGGCTTCTGGATTGTTTGGTTGAATTTTTAAAGATTGGTTGTAGGCCAATATGGCTTCGGGTAGCCGTCCCAATTTTCTGAGGGCTACGCCTTTGTTGTACCAGGCTTCGTAAAATTTTGGTTCGAGTTCGATCGCCTTTGACCACGATTCTAGCGCGGCTGACAAGCGTCCCATTGTTTCTAGGGCGTTACCGCGATCGTACAGTGTTTGAGCTTTTTGGGCGTTGACCGATCTGAATTTTTCCACGGAGTCGATCGGCTTTTCTATGCTGGCTAATTTTTGCAAGGGGTTTCACCTCATTATTTTTTGTAAAATTGTCGTTTTTTCTTTATATTGATTAAGTTTTCGCTGTCGATCGCAATTGATCGATCGCCTATATTTGGTTATTTATCGCAATTTTATAGTAACTCTGCAATTTTTTCAACTTTTTCTAATCTATACGCAAGTTTGTTGTTTCTAGGTATAGATTAATACTATTTTTTTTAAATAAATTGCGTAGAAGCGCAAAAAGGGCGATCGCACTCAGGTATCACAAACCTCACCCAAGATTTAAATGTCTTTTTCAGGGTCGAGAATCGAGCCAAAATTAGGCTTTATCGCTACTGTTTTAATCCATTCTGAGTCGTGGAAGGGCAAGCCATCAGCTAAAGTGTAGATATCTTCCGCTGAGTCTCTTAGGGAATCAAATGCTGGATTTGCGATCGTAGCTTTTAGCCATTCATGTTCTTGTAGTTTTGCTTTGTCAATTAGGGCTGCTTCTAGTGCTTCCAATCGCTTCAGGTCTGCATAAGTAATGATAGCAGCGATCGCCTTTCCTTCCTGTTCTATGACGATTCGTGCTCCAGTATCCTCGACATGGGCGATGAGTTCGGGAAATCTGTCATTGGTTACGGTTACATTTAGTTGAGTCATCTTTTACCTCGCTACTAATTCTTCTATCATATCGTGTCCGCTAGCTTCGGCTGAAGAGTATTTGTGATGCTGTAAGGGCGGGTTTCACCAACAATAATTGCCTCAAACCGACAATTTCATAAACCCGCCCGCACTTGGACGGCAAATCCCTATCCTTGAATCAAGGCTTGAAACCGAATATCCGATCGAATGCTGTCAAAATCCGAGTCAGTTTCGGCCATTTCTCGGTATGTGTCAGGATTCAGATTGATGGCTTGCTGCAAATTCTGAATCGCTCTATCGATCTGACTGTGCAACGCATAGCAGCAAGCTTTATTATAAAATGCTGCGTGATAATCTGGTTGGATTTCTAAGGCTTTGTCGTAGGAGGCGATCGCTTCTTCAAATCTTCCTAAATTATTCAGTGCAAGGCCCCGATTGCTCCAGGCTTCATGAAAATCTGGTTTGAATTCTAAGGCTTTGTCGAAGGAGGCGATCGCATCTTCTAGCCTGCCTAAATTACCCAGTGTAATGCCCCGATGAATCCAGGCTTCGTGTTTATCTGGTTTAATTCCTAATGCTTTGTCGTAGGAGGCGAGCGCCTCTTCAAGCCTGCCTAAATTACGCAGTTCAACACCCCGATTGTACCAGGCTTCGTGTTTATCTGGTTTAATTCCTAATGCTTTGTCGTAGGAGGCGAGCGCCTCTTCAAGCCTGCCCAAATCACCCAGTACAATGCCCCGATTGTACCAGGCTTCGTGATAATCTGGTTTGATTTCTAAGGCTTTGTCGTAGGAGGCGAGCGCCTCTTCAAGCCTGCCTAAATCATTCAGTGTGTAGCCCCGACTATACCAGGCTTGGTGATAATCTGGTTTGAATTCTAAGGCTTTGTCGTAGGAGGCGATCGCATCTTCTAGCCTGCCTAAATTACCCAGTGCATAGCCCCGATTGTTCCAGGCTGCGTGATAATCTGGTTTGAATTCTAAGGCTTTGTCGTAGGAGGCGATCGCATCTTCTAGCCTGCCTAAATTACCCAGTGCATAGCCCCGATTTATCCAGGCTTCGTGTTTATCGGGTTTGAATTCTAAGGCTTTGTCGAAGGAGGCGATCGCCTTTGCGTATTCTTCAGCATAGATATATAAATAACTTTGTTCTAAAAACAATTCAGCTTTTTGTTCAGGTGTTTGCCCATCCTCATCAATTAAACCTTGAATCCTCACCAATTCGAGTTTCCGTGCTTCGGTCAAAGCTAAATAATCTTCTTGATTCCATCTTTCCGAAGCAGGCTGCCTTTTTTCAGATTCTTGAGTCATAATTAGATAGTTTTTTGATAATTTTAAAGTCTTTGTTTGTTGGCTGTCTTAGTCCGCGCAGGCGGACTTCGTTTGAGGTGAAGCGATTTCAATCGCCAAACAATCCAGGGAATAACTAACACAACTAAGCTGACAATACCCGATCGGCAGTCAGCACTAATTCTGGAAAAGTGGGCGAAACAATTTGTTCGTCACCTCTAAACTGAGTACGCTGATATTTCCCTTGAGCATTTAGCGAAAACACAAATACCGTCGGAATTTTCGGATTTCCCAAATACTCTCTTTTGCCAATGGCTAAATAATCAATAATCCAGTATTCAGCAATGCCCAAGCGTTCGTATTCATCTAGCTTGTCAACATAATCATCTTCCCAATTAGTTGATACTACCTCCACAGCTAACTGAATCGGCGATTCGAGTGCGGTATAGGATTTGCGTTCGGCACGCCACAAAGTGCGATCGATAACACTGACATCAGGCACTCGTCCTTGCTCTATACCTTCTTTTGTGGTAGTTTGGATCGTGATGCCTCGTTTTACTACATAGTTGAGTTTTAGCCGATCGCACTCTTGATAAAACTGTCTATCTGCAAATTCAGCAACATCATCGTGATTTCTGGTAGTTGCCATTTTGACAATTTCTCCGTTCACCAATTCATAAACACCATCTTCCGGGCAAATTGTAATAAATTCGTTAAATTTTAATTTTTGTTTCGTGATTGCAATCATTTTTTTAAATTATCCCTAAAATTGGAGGCAGAGCCTCTGGATCTGCGTTACCAGGCAGAGCCTGGTAACAAGTAGTTTCTTAGTCTCGCGTTGCGCTGACTTTGTTTGTTTAGACGCGATTTCAATCGCCGAATAATTGATTTTTAGGCTTGATACTTTTTCAGAATAGCAACTTTTTCGGGGTAGATGTCGATCGCCATTTTGTCATCATATCGAGTCGCGAGCGATCGCCTCACCTCGCCCAAAAACAGCGGCTGCGACAGCCCCGGCTCTGGATGTACGATCGTCCGAACGCGGATAGTCATGTAGTCTCTTCCGCGTCCAGAACGCCCTGGAGAGTACAAATCCGCCGCC
The DNA here is from genome assembly GCF_015207505.1 of Tychonema sp. LEGE 06208. Classification (GTDB taxonomy): domain Bacteria; phylum Cyanobacteriota; class Cyanobacteriia; order Cyanobacteriales; family Microcoleaceae; genus Microcoleus. Next base: position 7,646 of record NZ_JADEWT010000003.1, on the reverse strand, counting down.
GCTTGCTGCATCGTTGCTTCTAACTCCGATTCAGTAATCGAAGGCGGCACCGTAACAACTGTTTGAGCGCCGCCAGTATCGTAAACTAAAGAATAGCGCACCGCGCCGGGAATTTCCGTGCGCGCAAACAGTCCCAAACCAAGACCAAATATACTCGCAGCAATTACGGCCATAAAGCTAGTCACTCCGACCAAACGGAAGCGAAAACCCCATTTGAATATAAATGCTACGATCGTTAAAACAAACAAAGCCGCTGTCAGAATTCCTGCCCATTGGGCATACATTAATAGGTTAGAATTTACGTTCATTTGAGAATTATCTAATTGTTGACTGTTGACTGTTGACTGTTGACTGTTGGCAGTTGAGTGTTGACTGTTGACTGTTGACTGTTATTTGTTAGTTGTTATTGGGAATTGAGAAGTGGGCTCTAGCGTTGTGGAGGGATTGGGAATTCGTAGCAAGTAACCAATAACCAATAACCAATAACCAATAACCAATAACCAATGACCAATGACCAATGACCAATGACTAATGACTAATGACCAATTAAGCCTTTCGGCCCACAAGCAAATAAGTCATCATATCGCCTTTACCCTTCACTGGAATCACGCCGCGCTCTTGGAAAACGTACTTGTCCTGCAGGCGTTCGTAGGTAGCAACTGTCACCTGAATGCCGCCCGGTACCCCTTGAGATTCCATCCGCGAAGCTGTATTTACCGTGTCTCCCCACAAATCATAAGTAAATTTTTTAGTACCGATTACCCCAGCTTCCACCGGGCCCGTGTTGATGCCGATGCGGATGCTGAGCGGCTGACCTCCCTTGGTTTGCATCTTAGCGATGGCTGCTTGAATGTCGATCGCCATTTCGGCAATGCTTTCGGCGTGGTTGTCGCTCGGTTTAGGCAAACCGCCAACCACCATATAAGCATCCCCGATCGTCTTAATTTTCTCAAGCCCGTAGCGATCGGCCAACTCGTCAAAAGCTGAAAAAATCTCGTTGAGCAACTCTACCAACTGGGCCGGCGACAAATGAGCCGAAAGCTTCGTAAAACCGACCAAATCGGCAAACATGACTGTTACCTCAGCAAAACTGTCGGCGATCGTGCTTTCCCCTTCTTTGAGGCGCTGGGCGATCGGAGCTGGTAAAATATTTAACAGCAAACGTTCCGACTTTTCCTTTTCCTGTGCCAACTCCCGCAAATAAGTTTGCTCCTTATCGCGCAGCCGCTTCTTTTCCAGACAAGCACTAATCCGAGCCTTGAGCAATACCGGATTGAAAGGTTTAGAAAGATAATCCTCCGCCCCCAACTCAATACAGCGCACAATACTGTCGATATCGTCCACCGCCGAAATCATAATCACCGGGATGTGGCGCAAATTCTCGTCAGCCTTGAGATTTTCCAGCACCTGATAGCCGTTCATTTGCGGCATCATAATGTCTAGCAAAACTAAATCAAAAGGCTCGCTACGCATCATTTCCAGAGCTTGGAGACCATCCTCAGCAACAGTCACTGCGTGGCCTTGACGCTGAAGTCGGCGAGCCAGCAAATCGCGGTTCACCTCATTGTCGTCAACAACCAGTACATTGCCCTCATCACCTTTCATTTCATGGCCTCTTTCAGAAGCGTTTCAATCTTGCTCAAGAGTCGGGGAAACTCCACTGGTTTGGTGTCGTAGTCGTCGCAGCCGGCCGCGAGACACTTTTCACGATCGCCCGCCATGGCGTGAGCCGTCAGCGCAATCACCGGAATTGTCTGAGTTTCTGGGGCCGCCTTAATTTGCTGGGTTGCTTGCCACCCGTCGAGCACTGGCAGACTCATATCCATTAGAATCAAATCCGGTACTTTCGCCATCGCCATCGACACTCCCTCGGCACCGTCCACAGCAATAAAGACCTCGTGTCCCTTGCGGGCCAGACGCCTAGACAGCATATCTCTATTCATTTCGTTGTCTTCGACCAACAGGATTTTAGCCATTGGTGTTCTCCTTGCCTTTCGAGTCGTACCTGCGATCGAGCCTTTCATTTACTATAGAGCGAACATCGCGCAGCAAAGTATCGCAACTGTAGACTCCCTTTTGTAAAACCCGATCGACATAGCCGTTTAGCTGCTCCCTTTCGGCGGTAGTCAGGTCTTTAGCAGTAATAACGACGATCGGTATAGGATCTTCAGAATGCGACTTGCGAAGTTCGGCGATCAATTCAAAACCATCCATTTCTGGCAGCATCAAATCCAGCAAAATCAGGTGCGGGCGAGCAAGTTCTAGCTGTTCGAGAGCCGCCTGTCCGCTGTCAGCTTCCGCCACGGCCCAACCTTGTTTTTCTAGTATGCGCCGCAGTATGTTGCGAGTGGCACCGTCATCTTCCACAATCAATATCTGACAGGGCAAACTTTTAGCCACAACGCCGTCTCGATCGCGTCGGTACTTATTCAACAAAGCAGCCAGCCGTTTGCCGTCCACCGGTTTGGTGAGGTAGTCCGAAGCGCCCAACGCAAAGCCGAGGCTTTTGTTGCCCACAAAGGATAGCAGGATTACGGGAATCTCGGCAAGCTCTGGATCTGCCTTCAGCGCCGAAAGCACCGCCCAGCCGTCCATTCCCGGCATCATCACATCCAGGGTAATCGCATCTGGCCGCAGTTTCTCGGCCAGCCTGAGAGCTTCCTCGCCACCGCCGGCGACTTCTATGTGCAGTCCTTGGCGGGCCAGGGCGCGCTGGATCAAATCCTGGGAGATGGGGTCATCGTCAACTACCAGCACCGTGCCGACAGCGGGTGCGTCCTCCGTTTTAGTGCTGTCGCGGGTTGGGCTGGGAACGGACGGCTGTTGGATGGCGCTGGGCAAAAGTACGGTGAAAGTGGTGCCTGCGCCCAAGGTGCTGCAGGCCTCAATGCTGCCGCCCATCATCTGACAGAAGCGCTGGCTGATAGCTAGCCCCAAACCCGTGCCGCCGTACTTGCGGGTAGTTGAGGCATCTGCTTGGGTGAAAGGTTGGAAAACTCGCTGCAATTGGTCTGTTGTCATGCCGATGCCGGTGTCGGTGACGCGGAAACTGATAAATTCGGAGTTGGCAATTAAAATTTGGGAAGATTCCTCTTGATTTTGCATTCTTAATTGTTCATTTTTAATGCTTTCGACTGCGATCGCAATTTTCCCATTTTTAGTAAACTTGGCAGCGTTGCTCAGCAGGTTCAGCAGCACCTGCCGGACTTTGGTCATGTCGGCGTGCATCGTGTGGAGATTGTCGCGACAGTACACTTCTAGGATGTTGCCATTTTTCTCGATTAGCGGCTTGGCCGTGGCGACAGCGCTTTCAATTAAGGTATGGATGTCGAAGGTTTCTAAGTAGAGATCCATTCGACCTGCTTCTATTTTCGATATATCTAGGATGTCGTCGATCAGGGAAAGCAGGTGTTTGCCGGCGCTGCGGATTTTTTCGAGGTCAGAGACGGATTCGCCGGCACCCAATTCTTCGGCTTCTTCCTTGAGCATTTCGCTGTAGCCGATGATGGCATTGAGGGGCGTTCGCAGTTCGTGGCTCATGTTGGCGAGAAATGTGCTTTTTGCCCGGTTTGCCGATTCTGCTGCTTCTAGGGCCGACTGCATGGCGGATTCTGCCTGTTTGCGATCGGTAATGTCTTCGACTGTGCCTTCGTAGTACAAAACCTGGCCGCTTTCGTCGCAGATGCTGCGGGCGTTTTCCGAAATCCAGATTGTGGTGCCGTCTCGGCGGTATATTTGCGATTCAAATTTTGAGACTTGGCGGCCGGAGTTCAATTGCGCCATAAATTCGGCGCGCTGGTTGGGGTTTAGGTAAATGTGGCGGTTGAGGTTTGCGAGTTCGGCGAACATTTGCTCAACTGTTTCGTAGCCGTAAATCTCGGCTAGTGCGGGGTTTGCCTTGAGGAATCGCCCCTGGGGGGTGGTTTGAAATATGCCTTCGACTGCGTTTTCAAAGATGCTGCGGTAGCTTGATTTCTCTTGCTGCAAGGCTAGTTCTGCCCGCTGGCGTTCTAGGGCATTGGCGAGCATTTCCCCTACCATTTTTAGAGGAGTTAATATTTCGGTCGATCGACCTGTTGCGGGTTGGAAGCTCTCGAATCCGAGAAATCCTATTAGGTTTTCACTACAAGTTAGGGGAATAATTATCAGGGATTGTAGATTTTTTTGAGGTGTATTTAATTGTGTTTCTGGGGAATGTCCGATCGCATTTGTTGAGGAGGTTGCTACTTTTTCGGTTGTTTGGGATGGGAACTCGGTCAGGATTTCTGGTAAATTCTTGCCTTGAAAGTAGGCAATTTCAGTCTGAACGGGGGGAGGGAGGGAGTCGATTTCTGTGATGTGGAGGTCTTCGGCGCGATCGAGCTTTTGGGCAATCCAAGGAATTCTGGCGATGTCTATTTGTTGGCGGCTGCTGTCTTCTTCTATTTCCAAAATGCCGTCGCTACACCACTCGTAGGTTTTTTCGGCGCTGGTTTGGTCTGCTGATAACAGGTAGATGTAACTGCGGTCAAATCCGGTGAATCGGGCGATTGCTTCGAGAGTGCGATCGATAAATTTACCAGTTTCCGAGCTTGGCTGGCTGATGAAATTGATTGACAAACTGGCAATCAACTGATTTAATTCTACTCGATGCTGCAAAGAGCGTTCTACTTTTTGGCGATCGGTAACGTCTCGAAAGCTCCAGACTCTGCCGGCTGTGTTTGCTCCGACTTTTGAGGGTAGCGAATTTAATTCGAGGATTTTTCCGTCTTTAAGTTCTAATAATTGGCTGATTTGAGCCTCTGGATTTGCCGACAGTTCTATGAGATTTTGAAGAATATTTGGGGATTTTTTTAATTGGCGTGCTGCGAAGGTAAACCATGTTGCGACAGAGCTTTTGACCTTACCTAGCGCCGACTGGCTCAACTTTCCTGCTGCTTGAGACAAGCCCCACATTTCGATAATTTTATGATTAAAATTGCATATATTGCCGTTGCTGTCAACGGCGAGAATTCCGGCATCTGTAGATTCTATAACTGCTTGCAGCATCGAGAGCGATCGCCTGTGTTCTGTCATGTCAAAAAACACCAATACTGATATTTCGCTCCCGTCCATTCCGGGATTGAAAAAATAGGAAACTGGTAATTTTTTGCCGTCGCTGCACAGAAATTCGTCGTCCCAATTACTACAAGGTTGACGTTGGGCGATCGCCTGTTGTAAAGATAGTGTAGGTGCGATCGGTTCATGTTCGCTTTTGCTTGCTGACTGTTTCCCGGCCGTCAAAACTTGGGGTTTTTGGCCCTTGTTTTGGTTGCTGTTGATGCGAGACAGCAGGGAAACACGCCTAAGTTCTGACTCCCGCCACCCCAGCAAGCGTTCGGCTTCGGGATTCCAGGAGAGGAAAAACCCGTTTCGATCGAGGATACACAATCCCGCGCCCAAACTGTTGAAAGTCGATCGCAGCCGATCGAATTCTGAAGCTGTTGGAGAATCTGGGGGGGACTGGGGCGAGGGGGACGCATCCTGCAAAGCCACCTGTTCTTGCTGACTCTGAGTTTCGTCATAGCTACAACTTACCTGCTCTAAAAATAGCTGCCACTGCTGTGCGTTGGGAGGGGACTCGCCGGCTAAACCGAGTTGTTCGAGTTGGCGCTGGAGGTGGGGATGCATAATTTCTGGCGCTTTGTAGCAATTTTTTATAGTATATCTTTTTAATTATTGACACTCCCCGCGCTAAAGCGACGGGGATTCTTAAAAAACTACCAAACGGCAATTCTTAAGGGCGCTGTCAAGGCACCTCTACCAACTCCACTAAGGTCAAGACCTAGCATTGTTGCTACTTTTCGTATGATGTTGCCCGCTGCGTTACAGTCTGCATTAATGTACCAATTTTGTAAATTAGTTCGATACAGTCCACGCTTAATTCCTCTACCAGACTCTTTCCACCCATCGGGTTTTGCACCGATTGCAGGCAGGAAGTCACTGTCAACAAATGAAGCTTTTGATGTGTAGCTTTCCTCTGTTTCGATGAATCTAATTCCATATTTTTCGCAGAGCTGAGAGATTCTAGTTTTCAATCTACCAGTAGGAATTTGTACGAATTTTTGATTAGTTTTTAATCCCATATTTACGCTATTTTTCTGACCCTTATTCCAACCAAAAACAACAGTACCAATTTGGTTTTCTAGGCAGTGATTAATAACTATTTTAGCCGCCTTATTTACCGCATCACGCATTTGACGATTGCGTTTTTCGGTTAAACGTGCCAACTGATGCGACCAAAATCCGTTAGGCTTTCCATCCATCAACGCAGCTACTCGCTTGTTGTACCACTGATTTAAAGACTTCAAATGTTTTCCGTCAACAATAAAACTTGTGTTTGCATTGCTGATACAGGTTAGCCAATTATCAATACCGCGATCGATACCTAAAACTTTTTGATCGTCAGTATTGACTTGAATGCTGACCAACTTGTAGACAAATTCGGCATAAAAACAGCCATTTCTAGGAAGAATTCTCACTTCTCGGATGTCGGTATAATCCAGATTAGAAGGCATTTGAATTTGAAAGTTCTTCAATCCGAACCAAGCCTTGACTTTTTGTCCAAGAGGGATAGAAATTCGACCATCAATCAACTTTTTGCCAAGCGCCTGTTTCGGGTAGGCAATTAAGTGAAGCCCGCCAGGAGTACGGTAATTTGGGAATTTCGGTCTAGATTCAAGCTTTCCTTCGCGAAACAATTTCATCAATCCTTTGAAAGATTTTACCGACTCACCGACAGCACCACAAGTCTGTTGAGCCGCTTGAGCGCATAAAGCTCCGTAATGAGGATTGCGTTTTAACTCGTTGATTATGTCAAACGGGCGGACAAAAATATGACACTTAAAGTATATTTGACGAACGTAGTAAACAGCACAGTTGTGTAGTTTGTTTGACTCTTGGCAAATATATTCTAGAACTGCTTTTAACTTTTTGTCAGGCTTAATCAAGACTTGTTGACATCCAAACACAAAATTCTTTTTGTTGATGTAATATGTGGATCATACACCCATTGTTAAAGGAGTCAATAGTCTTAGGGCGAGTTTGTCAAAAAAAGATTTAGAGTATTGGCACGAGAGCAACGCTGTCTCGCCGATCAATATTCACTTTGTTTTTATCCCAAAACGCCGTAAAGCCGTTCTGGTCGGCAAAATTGCAGAACGGCTGCAAGAAATTATTTTTGAGGTAGTCACCGAAAACAGGTGGAAAGTTATTGCTTTAGAGATCGTGCCGGATCGTGTCCATTGATTGCTTAACATTAAGCCAACAGACTCCGCCAGTTTCATCATGCAAAGAGTTAAGGGTAGGGCATCCAGTTATTTGAGGAAAGAGTTTCCCGAATTGCTGAAATTGCCTACTTTGTGGACTCCTAGTTATTTTGTTGGCAGTGTCGGGAACCTGTCCACTGAAACCGTCAGCAAATATATAGAAGAACAAAGAAACAAATAATATAAAATACTGGCAGCCTTAAGGCTGTAACTGCGTTTCATCCCCGGCTTATTGACCGGGGTTCTCACGCGACGCGCTATAGCGATTATCAAAAAAGTGAGGTATGCCCCATGCCCTATGCCCTATGCCCTATGCCCTATGCCCTATGCCCACGGAGGCCTATACCCTATGCCCTATGC
>NZ_JADEWT010000039.1 GCF_015207505.1 Tychonema sp. LEGE 06208 | reverse complement strand
GATTGGGAGAGGGGGAGGGGGAGAGGATTTTTGAGATAGCGTGGAAATATACAATTTAAATGCACAACAGGTTTATATTTGTTGTTAAAAATTGGTTTTAAATATACCTAAAGATAGATTACAAATTAGCGCGAGTGTTTGTTTTATGGTTATTGATTTTGGACGGGAAATTTGCGGCAATCTTGACTCGGCGGAGTCTCGCGAGTGGTTGGTCACAAACGGGATCGGCGGTTACGCTAGCGGGACGATCGCCAATCTGCTCACTAGGCGCTATCACGGGCTGCTGGTAGCCGCCCTTAAACCCCCGCTGGCACGGACTTTGATGCTCGCCAAGCTCGACGAGACAGCCGTATATGCCGATCGCCCTTATCCGCTTTATACAAACCGCTGGGCCGACAGTGCGATCGAACCCCACGGCTACAACTTAATCGAAAGCTTCTACCTCGAAGAAACTACCCCTGTTTGGAGGTTTGCCCTCGGCGACGCTATTTTGTCCAAGCGGATTTGGATGCAGCAAGGTGCTAACACAACATATATTCAATATTATTTGCACCGCGCCTCAAAGCCAGTATCCCTCGCTGTCAAAGCCCTAGTCAACTACCGCGACTACCACCACACAACAAGGGCTAGCGACTGGCCCGTGAGGCTAGAAACCTTGACAGATGGGGTTTGCGTCACCGCTTTTGAAGGAGCCGCACCGCTTTATCTGCTGACAGATGCCGAACCAGAGGCTCAATTCCGAGTCTCGGCTCCTTTATACAATTGGTACTACGGATTTGACCTCGCGGCTGAAAAACGGCGCGGATTGGAGTATTGCGAGGATCACTTGCACGCGGCGACTTTTCACTTGACCATCGCACCGGGAAACTCTGTCACATTGATAGCCAGTACCGAGAAAAATCCCGAACTCAACGGCGCTAAAGCTTTAGAAATGCGTCGCACTTACCATCGACAATTGCTGCAAAACTTCTCCCCCGCCAGAGAATCTCCCGACTGGATCGATCGCCTAGTGCTAGCAGCAGACCAATTTATCGTCAACCGCCCGCTACCGGAGGAACCCGAAGGTAAAACGATTATCGCCGGATATCCCTGGTTTAGCGACTGGGGGCGCGATACCACGATCGCCCTGCCCGGCCTCACAATCTGTACCGGGCGGTGGGACATTGCCCGATCGATTTTGCGGACTTTTGCGCGGTATGTCGATCGGGGAATGCTCCCGAACCGCTTCCCGGATGCCGGCGGCGCACCGGAATACAACACCGCAGACGCGACGCTGTGGTACTTTGAGGCAATTCGCGCTTACTGCGACTGCACCGGAGACGACGAACTTTTGACCGAACTCTGGCCGACCCTATGTGAGATGGTGGACTGGCACATTCGGGGAACTCGGTATAACATCCGCGTCGATCCCGATGACGGTTTAGTCTACGCGGGCGAAACCGGCGTGCAACTAACTTGGATGGATGCGAAAATCGGCGATTGGGTGGTGACTCCTCGGATTGGTAAGCCGATCGAACTCAGCGCCCTTTGGTACAACGCCCTGCAAGCTATGGCAAGTTTTGCTCGCAGATTGGGCAAGTCTCACCACGAATACGATCGGTTGGGCGATCGCACCAGCGCCGGATTCACCCGTTTCTGGAACGACTCAACCAGTTACTGCTACGACGTTTTAGACGGCCCCAACGGCAACGACAGCTCGCTGCGGCCAAACCAAATATTCGCCGTTTCCCTGCCCCTAGACTCGATTGGGCCTCGCTCCGCCACCTCCTTGTTACCGGGGGTGCGGGGCAAGGAAACTCCCCGCTATACACCGTTACTCACACCAATCCAGCGGCGCTGCGTAGTGGACGCTTGCGCTCAAGGGCTTCTGACTTCCCACGGCCTGCGAAGCCTCTCACCGCAGCACCCGCAGTATTGTGGAGTCTATGAAGGCGACCAATTGCAGCGCGATCGCGCCTACCACCAAGGCACGGTTTGGGGCTGGCTGATGGGCCCCTTTGTCTTGGCTCACTTGCACGTATACAAAGATCCAGCACGAGCTCGCGAATTTCTAGCACCGATGGCACATCATATAAACAGCGCAGGCGTTGGAAGTCTCAGCGAGATTTTTGAGGGCGATGCTCCTCACTCGCCTAGGGGCTGCACTGCTCAAGCTTGGACTGTGGCTGAGGTGCTGCGGGCTTGGTTGGCAATTAATACTATGGGTGTTTAAATGGGGAATACGATCTTTGGTTGAAATAGGAGGTTTATGGCATTATTGTTAGCGGGCGATATTGGTGGGACTAAGACGATTTTGCGCTTGGTGGAAAGGACTGTTAAGGGTGAAATGAATGCTCTTTATGAGTTTCGCTATCCGAGCGGGGAGTTTCCCGATTTAGTGCCGATTGTGCGGCAGTTTTTGACGGAGGCTGCTGCAAAACTGGATTTTGTACCTGAGCCTGAAAAAGCTTGTTTTGCGATCGCCGGGCCGGTAGTCAACAACACTGCAAAATTGACTAATTTACCTTGGCGACTGGATGCGAAGCGCTTGGAACAGGATTTAGGAATATCCCGCGTTAGTTTAATTAATGATTTTGTTGCGGTTGGTTATGGTGTGTTGGGTTTGGACGATCGAGATTTGCACGTTTTGCAAGTTGGAAAACCCTGCCAAAACGATCCAATTGCTGTGATTGGTGCGGGTACTGGTTTGGGAAATTGTTTTGCAATTCCCGAAGCAAATGGTATCAGGGTTTTTTCTTCGGAAGGGGGACACGCTGATTTTGCACCTCGCTCCGAGTTGGAGTTTGAGTTGCTAAAATATTTGTTAGCAAAACATGATATTCCCCGAATATCGATCGAGCGTGTAGTTTCGGGACAGGGGATTGCTTCAATTTACCAGTTTTTGCGCGATCGCCAGTTTGCTGCTGAATCTGCAGATGTAGGGGCTGCGATCGCTCAATGGGAGTCAGAAATTGGTAAAAGGGAGAAGACTGTCGATCCGGGGGCGACAATTGCTCAGGCGGCACTCAAAAAGTGCGATCGGCTTTCGGAACAAACAATGCAAATGTTTGTAGAAGCTTACGGGGCGGTGGCGGGAAATATGGCTGTTTCACTTTTACCTTACGGCGGTTTGTACGTAGCCGGCGGCATTGCTGCTAAGATTTTGCCGCTGATTTTAGAAGGCGGTTTTATGCGAGCTTTTACCCAAAAAGGTCGGATGAATTCACTGTTAGAAATGATTCCGGTGCGATTGGTTTTGGATGACCATGTAGGGTTAGTGGGAGCTGCAGTTTGTGCGGCCGGTCTTTAGGGATTGAAACTGAGAAAGCTATCCTGTCGAGTCGAAACCCAAAAACCCCGGCGGTTAAAACCCAATACGGTTCACTTAACATATTTATCCCCCGGAGATCCCCCTAAATCCCCCTTAAGAAGGGGGACTTTGAGAGCATTCTTGTCCCCCCCTTTTTAAGGGGGGTTAGGGGGGATCGTCTTAAGTAAACCGTATTGGGTTAAAACCGCGTCTACAAAGACACTCACGCGCCTGCGCGGGTTGAAGATTTCACCCGATGATTTTTCACATCTGGTGAATACCCTCTTCGTCCGCGCAGGCGGACATCGTTTGACAAGACGCGGTTTCCAACCGCCGGGATTTCTAACCGCCGGGTATTAGATCGCCAGAATCGACCCAAAAATCCGATTATCGCCCGTCGCTAACTCTCTCCAAACGCAGGAAATGCACCCGGCCCAAATCATCCCCCGCTACAACTGTAACCCCATCAGGCGCAAAAGCACAGCCTCTAAATGCACTATCTCCGCTGAAACTAGCAACCTCTTTACCTGTGAGCAAATCCCAGATTTTCAGGGTTTTATCGTCGGAAGGGGAAATCGCTGTTTTTCCGTCTGGTGCGATCGCCACTGCATATACCCAGTTACTATGACCCGTGAGAGTTTTCAGTTCCCGCCCTGTCTCGGTGTCCCAGATTTTCAGGGTACAATCCCAGGAAGCGGAAATCGCCGTGAGGCCGTCTGGTGCGATCGCCACTGCTGTTACCACGGAACTATGACCCGTGAGAGTTTTCAGTTCTGAACCTGTCTCGGTGTCCCAGATTTTCAGGGTATGATCCTCTGAAGCGGAAATCGCCGTGAGGCCGTCGGGTGCGATCGCCACTGCTGTTACCGCCCTATGACCCGTGAGAGTTTTCAGTTCCCGCCCTGTCTCGGTGTCCCAGATTTTCAGGGTATCCCAGGAAGCGGAAATCGCCGTGAGGCCGTCTGGTGCGATCGCCACTGCTTTTACCGAGTCACTATGACCCGTGAGAGTTTTCAGTTCCCGCCCTGTCTCGGTGTCCCAGATTTTCAGGGTATCCCAGGAAGCGGAAATCGCCGTGAGGCCGTCTGGTGCGATCGCCACTGCATATACACCTAAACTATGACCCGTGAGAGTTTTCAGTTCCCGCCCTGTCTCGGTGTCCCAGATTTTCAGGGTTTTATCCTTGGAAGCGGAAATCGCCGTGAAGCCGTCTGGTGCGATCGCCACTGCATTTACCGCCTCACTATGACCCGTGAGAGTTTTCAGTTCCCGCCCTGTCTCGGTGTCCCAGATTTTCAGGGTAGGATCCCAGGAAGCGGAAATCACCGTGAGGCCGTCTGGTGCGATCGCCACTGCATTTACCGCCTCACTATGACCCGTGAGAGTTTTCAGTTCCCGCCCTGTCTCGGTGTCCCAGATTTTCAGGGTTTTATCGTCGGAAGCGGAAATCGCTGTGAATCCGTGTGGTGCGATCGCCACTGCTTTTACCGAGTCACTATGACCCGTGAGAGTTTTCAGTTCCCGCCCTGTCTCGATGTCCCAGATTTTCAGGGTTTTATCGTCGGAAGCGGAAATCGCGGTTTTGCCGAGGAGTGCGATCGCCACTGCATTTACCGAGTCACTATGACCCGTGAGAGTTTTCAGTTCCCGCCCTGTCTCGATGTCCCAGATTTTCAGGGTTTCATCCCTTGAAGCGGAAATCGCTGTTTTACCGTCTGGTGCGATCGCCACTGCATTTACCAAGTTACTATGACCCGTGAGAGTTTTCAGTTCCCGCCCTGTCTCGGTGTCCCAGATTTTCAGGGTTTTATCCCATGAAGCGGAAATCGCTGTTTTACCGTCTGGTGCGATCGCCACTGCTGTTACCCCGGAACTATGACCCGTGAGAGTTTTCAGTTCTGAACCTGTCTCGGTGTCCCAGATTTTCAGGGTTTTATCCCTTGAAGCGGAAATCGCCGTGAGGCCGTCTGGTGCGATCGCCACTGCATTTACCAAGTTACTATGACCCGTGAGAGTTTTCAGTTCCCGCCCTGTCTCGGTGTCCCAGATTTTCAGGGTTTTATCCCATGAAGCGGAAATCGCGGTTTTTCCGTCTGGTGCGATCGCCACTGCACGTACCGCCTCACTATGACCAGCAAGCGTCCGCAGCGCACCTTCACCCGGTCGCTCTAAATTAGCCTTCAAAGGTCGCAACCAAGGACGATCTTTCCACTCCTTTGCTTGTTCCAGAATGGCTTGAATATCATCAGAAAACAAGAGTTTTTCCGTCACTTTTTTGATCGGTTTACGGGGAGCAAACCTACCAATCAATGGTAAATACTCCCAAAAATACTTAGATTCATCTATAACTCTAGTCACTTCATAAGGTAGTAATCTCCCCAACAACTGCCCTGCAAGCTGTGTTTTATCCCGATCCAAAACGTGTGCCGACTTACGAACTGCCCCTTGAATCAATCTCAGACTTTGACTTTGCTCATCCGAAAGCAGCACATCAGAACTTCTCGCCAAATCGTAATCATCAATTAGCGCTTGTACCCCCAAAAATTCCAGTTTCGTCTCAATAAAACCGAAATCCGTCAACCAAACGCAATAACGATTAAAATCCTTCAACACCTGAACGAAATCCCTGGGTTGATATTTCAAAAAATATTCCCTATCACCTTGACTCTGCTGCGCCAACCACACACCTAATTTGCTCATATCGGCGCTCCTTCCAACCTATTATTAATGCTTTGGCGGTTAAGTTCTTCCACATTCACCCCAGCAGATTGCACGGTTTCATCTTTTTCCAGAAACTCGCGAAAGGAGTTGTGATAAATGTTGTAGCGAATTTCCCCGTTGATCTGTTCCTGTCGCAAAAAAGAATCCCATTTCTTTAATACCTGCTGTACTTTAAACTCCGTCTCGCCAACGGCTTTTGCTATCCAGCGGCGAGAAACAGCTTCGTGAGCTTTCGACAGCACGTAGATAATCTTAACTTTCAATTCCAGCAGAGGATCGTCTTCCTGACCAATCATCTGTCCCCAGTGTTTTTGATAATATTCCTGCAAACCCGCTGGTAAATCTTTTAAATTCACATCATTATAAGTACCGCCTTCAATTTCATCCAGAATGTAGCGGAGATAGATAAATTTCTTTTCACTTTTCTCAGCTACCGCCGCCACAAACTGTTCCCGCTGCAAATTTCGAGCTGTAATCCAATCCTGAATTAACTCGCTTCTCTCCGTGCGTTTTGCCAGATAAGCCTTGACATCTTCCAGACTTTCTGCATCGTACTGCATCAAATCAAAAACAGTCTTGTTAGCTGCCGGCATTGGCAGGAATTTCGGTCGCTTGGAAACAATAAAATAAACGTTATCGGGCAAATCATTAGGCAAATACGAAACATTGCTGCCGCTAATTTGCAACGTCAAATCAACTTCATCCAGCGCATCCACCACAAAAATTATTTTTCTATCTGTGCTCGGATTAGCGCTAATTTCCTTCAGCAACTCGCCTAGAAAGCTGTTATTTTTCAGGGCATTTTTCGGTATTCGCGGATATTTATGTTTGAGGTGAAAACCCTCAATTAACTGAGTGCAAGCATTTTCCCAAAAAGTTTCAGCGCTGACAATCCCGTTCGGTTGCGAGTTGAAATGAGTAATGCAGCGTCGATTCAGGGACACCACACAAGCAGCCATAATCGCGCTTTTCCCGACACCAGGTTCCGCCTCCAAAACAAAATAGCCTTTCTGTTGTGTATTAAGAAACTCGTTAATTGCTTCAAACACAAATCTCCGACCGGTAAAGTCTTTAATTCTGTCCCGAATAATCGTCTCTGACTTAACGGGAATCGGCAAACCGGGTGCAGTAGGATCGATATATCTTTCCAGCAAGTTCCGAATCTGCGCCAAATCATCCCGGATACCAATTTCCATCGCATCCAATCTCGCCATCACCTGACAAATATGTTCGCGAGTCGCCACACTCTCCAACTTGTCGAGAATTTCCCGATTTTGCAGCCCCAAATCCTTGAGCTCCGCCAAAGCAATTTGGTGCAAATTCAACAGCATCGCGGCAAACTTTTCTCCTCCCTTCGCCGCATCTTGTTGGAGCACTTCGCGGTACGCCTTGGGGAATGTTTCGTAGAGTCTTTGCGCCACAAAATCCACAATTGCCGCATCAAAGGATTTCCCCTCGCTGCGGGCGAATTCCTGCAGGAAACTTGCCCAATCTTCCGGTGTCAATCCGGTAACTCGATCGAACTCTTCAACATCTGCAGAAAAAATCTTGGTTAGCTGGTCTTCCGAAATCTGCAAACCCCTTGACAAGTCGGCTGTATTCGTGTTAATGTCCAGCCAGTATTCAGGAGTTTTGTCGGCTAATTTATTTAAATCCTGTTCTGGATAGGTCAATTGTTCGGTTTCGGCGATCGCAATTAACTCATCCGACTTCGCCACATCCTTGAGAATATAGCCGATCGCCTCACCCGCCGCCTTAATCAAATCGTGATTATCCAGAATCCTCGGATTTTCCCCCAATTTTTCCGCCATCCGATTTCCCAAGTCATTCGCCGCGATATTCCCCGCAATACCACCAGCGATCGCAGCTAAGATAGAAACTCCCCCAAGGGCGATCGGGCCGCCGATAATACCCGCTGCTGCTTAAGTTTCCGGATTGGCGATCGCATTAGAAATAAGCTGCCCCACAGCCATCACCGCACTGCATCCAACTACCCGAACTTTAGTATTAGCTAAATCTACTAACGGCATAATTTAAATATTCCCCGCACTTTGCAGTAGTTTAGCGCGGCGAGATAATTAGTACAACACCCAACAGACAAACTGTCAACAGTCTAGGGTATAACGCCTTTTGCGCGATCGGCCCAGCACAACAACCATTCAAAATGCCTGCAACGATTCGGAAGATGCGAGGATCGGCTAGACTCAGATATTATATCAAATCGGTTAGCATCGGAATAGTAAATTCACTGTTAACTGTTAACTGTTAACTGTTAACTGTTAACATCATGTCTGAGTGCAACCGGAATTGATATTGCCTTCAAAATACTGATTTGTATATTATTAAATGGAAAACATATCAATTCTAGAACAAGCCGCTAAATCCAATTCCAAACCATCTCCCGCCGCCGTAGTCGCCGCCCTCCTAGAAGCCGAGAAAAACGCCAAAAAAAATAAAATTCGCTATTCTTTCGAGCAATTAACCGGCAATTGGCGCCTGTGCTTTATCACCGGCACAAAAAAGACTCGACAAAAAGCAGGAATTGTGTTAGGTGCGGGACGTTACATTCCTGAGTGGGTGGCAAAAATCCAAATTGCTTACTCCCTAGAACCTGTTGCGGATGGGGAAACGCTTGGAGAAACGGGCAAAGTAGAGAATTCGGTGCGAGTTGGGGCGATCGAACTAACTCTTTCCGGGCCGACTAAGTTTTTGGTAAATAAGAATATTTTAGCTTTTGATTTTACCAGAATTACCGTGAAATTGTTGGGTAAAACTCTGTATCAAGGATTTATTCGCGCTGGTGAATCGCGGGAGGCGGAATTTTTTAGTTTGAGTGTGGGGAATCAGGCTTTTTTTACATATTTTTTAATAGAAGATGGGATAATTGCCGCGAGGGGAAGGGGCGGCGGATTGGCTTTGTGGGCGAGAGTGTAATAGACCTCTTGCACAAGTCAAATTTACCCCCCTTAGTCCCCCCTCCCGCGGGGAGAAACAAGAATCATCTTGCTCCCTCCCCGCGGGAGGCGAGGGTTGGGGTGGGGTGCTTTGGATTTTTGCAAGAGTTCTAATATCGTTTTCGCTTGCATCGGAATGATTTAACCTTATTAGTACACAGAGTACACAGAGGGAGAGAATATATATCTGAATCATTCCAATGTTACGGGATTTGATATGACACGGCCGCATCCCAATCTACAGCTACATTTTTATGTATAATCGCGGCTGACAGATGGACCGAAAACCCGGTTTCTACGATAGTTTGTCCAGAGGAACGATCGATATTCGAGAAAACCGGGTTTCTAGTCTCAGCCCGCGTCCCAAACTCAGTTTAAAATATCATGAAATTTATCGGCATCGATTTAGGTTGGAGTTCAGGGCCCAGCGGTTTGTGCTGCTTAAATTGGGAAAACAATCAATTACAATTAATCGAGTGCGATCGCCTCTTAGCAACCAACGACATCCTCACCTGGATCGACACCCAAATCTCCCCAACCGAACCAGCCATCATCGCCGTAGACGCGCCCACAATCATCAGCAATCCATCAGGAATGCGCCTCGCCGACAAACTCACGCACAAACACTTCGGGCGCTACCACGCAGGCTGCTATCCCGCTAACCTTTCCCGCCCCTTCGCCCAAAAAACAGTAGAATTTGGCCTCAGTTTAGAAGCCAGAGGATTTGTCCACGCACCGATCATAGAAGCTAAGAAATTAGGGCGATATCAAATAGAAGTTTATCCCCATCCAGCCACAATCAATCTATTTCAATTAGAGCGAATTATTAAATACAAAAAAGGAAAACTGGCAGAGCGTCAACTAGAATTGATGAAACTCTGCCAGTATATTATAGATATTTTACCGAGCCTTGAACCCTCTCTAAATCTGTCTTGTGGCACAGGCATCTTGCCTGTGAGCCTTGGCGATTCAAAACTTCCCGAAATCCCCAGCACAGCCACCCTCAAAGCCTTAGAAGACCAGCTAGATGCCTTGCTGTGCGCTTATATCGGCGCGCACTGGTGGTACTGGGGAATCGAGCGGAATCTCGTATTGGGCGATCGTACAAACGGATACATTGTTATTCCCCAAGTTCGATAACAAGAGTGGGAGAGGGGGAGAGGGGGAGATTGGGAAAATTAGTAATGACCAATGACTAATGACTAATGACCAATTACCAATTACCCATTACCCCTAACTAATGACTAATGACCCCTAACTAATGACTAATGACTAATGACCAATGACTAATGACTAATGACTAATGACTAATGACTTCTTAAAATCCAAAACCCCGCTTACCATCCGGCTTAGTAGTCAACCAGTTTGTCTTTGCCATTGCTAGTTGTTCATCGCTAACTGTAGCGTCAGTCAGATTCGCGCCGCACAAATTTGCACCCCGCAAATTCGCCTTACTCAAATAAGCGCCCGTCAAATCAGCACCTCGAAAATCCGCGCATTCAAAATTAGCAGTGCTGCAATAAGCTTCAGTCAAATTTGCCGATCGCAAATTCGCATTAATTAACCTCGCATGACCCAAATTCGCACCCGACAAATCCGCTGCTTGCAAATTGGCCTTGACCAATCTAGCCTGATAAAAATTCCCCCCCGCTAACTGCGCTTTTTGCAGTTGCAAACCCGACAGTTCGCAGTCAGCAAAATCGCGCTTCCCCTTAAAATATGCCGCTCGCAAGCTGCTGCTGTCCCACTTAACAACAGCTTTCGTTACCTTCGGCACTGCTGAATTGCTGTTGGAAAATGCCGCAGTTCCGAAAGTTCTGCCGGACTCTGCCAGACTGCGAGAAACTCTCGGCTGCATCCCCGTATTTCCAGACTGGGTGAATGCAGTTCTACCGCGAATACTGTGGTTTGTTCGCAAATCTTCATTGATTTTGCTTTTCGGCGACGACCACGAAGAACCTTCTTCATTAAATATCGTCGGTTCTTCCACCGTGCGGATAGAGGAGTTGAATTCAGTTGCTAAACCCTTGTAAAGGTCAGCATCTTCATGTTCCCCATTTAGAGCTTTGATGACATCTGCTGCAGATTGAAAGCGGTGGCCGACTAGCGGCTTGAGCATTTTCTCAAGAATCCGCGAAAAACTTGGACTCAACTGAACGTGGGGCTGCCAAATAATTTCGCCAGTTACGGCATCGAAATCTAAATCCTTGGGCGATTTTGCTGTCAGCAAGTACAAGCAAGTCATTCCCACGGCGTAGATATCGCTGGCAAATATCGGCCGCAGCGCCATTTGTTCCGGGGGAGCAAAACTAAACGTGCCGACTGAAAATTTCGTGTTAGCGCCTTGGTCAGCGGGGTCTAATAATAGCGTTTGGTTAACTTGGTCTTTTACCGCACCGAAGTCAATCAAAACTAAGTGATTATCTTGACTGCGGCGAATAATATTTGCCGGCTTAATATCTCTATGAATTACTCCTTGGCTGTGGATGTATTGCACTACTGACAGAATTTCTAATAGAAAATTTTTAACGTCTGATTCGTTAAAACGCCCTGATTGCTTGACTTCTTGTTTCAAAGTCGAGCCTTTAACATACTCTTGAACTAAGTAAAATTGCCGCTCGATTTCAAAATAATCTAGCAGCCTCGGTACTTGCGGGTGGTCGCCCAGTTGGCCGAGGGTTTTCGCTTCTCGCTTGAATAATTCCCGCGCCATTTCTAAAACTCGCGGTGACGAACTGCTGGGTCGCAATTGCTTAACCACGCAACTCGGTTGACCGGGTAAAGAAATGTCTTTTGCCAGAAATGTAGCTCCAAAACCTCCTTGTCCCAAAGGTTCAATAACTCGGTAGCGAGCGCGCAGCAATAGCCGCGCGCCGCACGTCTGACACTGGAGAATAGAGTCAGCAGGATTTTGAGGATTGGGACAGCCGGGATTTACGCAGTAGCTCATATTGATTGAGTTTGCCTATGTTTTTCTGATTTTGTCAGCGTCGCTCGACTGCACAAATTCCCTGACAGCGCCTCTGTTAGAAATACTTATCTATACAGTTGCTGGCGGGCCGTGCTGCGGCGTGCGAATTGGAATTGCACCTAAGTCTTTTAGGCCGATATCTTTTCCCTATTTTGATTATGTCGCTGCTGTGAGTTTTTTCGGTAGATCATCCTGGAAGATAGTTTAAAGACTTGCTAAAGTTGCCCTTTTATGTGTAAAGTCTTTCTAAACTTAGGTGCTTTTGGCGTTGTTAGATATCCCTAGCATACCTCATGTTCTGAATGAGAATGCTACTCATCCGCCAGCCGCCATCAAGCTTTAGACCGATCGCTCTTTTGTGCTTATCTATACCCAAATCGGATTGACAATATTTAACAAGTGTGATATAGGGTTCCCATAATTGATTCTGGGACTGCAGAGTCATCAAACGGCATTCACCAGAAGGTAGAATGCAGGAGGCATCCGTCAGAATTTTTGATTTTTATTCATGATTGCTGATTGCTGACTACTGACTACTGACGACTAAGAGGGCCCGCACGCACCATCCACCGCCCCTACTAGCTGCTGACTACTGACTGCTGACTACCGACTGCTGACGACTAAGAGGGCCCGCACGGGGGCAGCGCCCCTACGGACTACGGACTACGGACTACGGACTACGGACTACGGACTACGGACTACGGACTACGGACTACGGACTACTAACTACTGACAAAATTATGCGTATTTCTCTAAACTGGCTGCGGGAATTGGTCGATGTGACAATATCCCCAGAAGAATTAGCCGAAACCCTGACAATGGCAGGGTTTGAAGTCGAAGAAATCGAAGACCGCCGTACTTGGGCCGACGGCGTAGTATTGGGCAAAATAGTCGCCTGCGAACAGCATCCCAACGCGGATAAATTGAGAGTTTGTCAAGTCGATGTCGGCAAACCAGAAGCCTTGAATATTGTTTGTGGGGCACCAAACGCTAGGGCAGATATTTACGTACCCGTCGCCGTTGTCGGCACTTTTTTGTCAACAATTGATTTAAAAATTAAACCTGCTAAATTGCGCGGCGTTCCTTCCGAAGGCATGATTTGTTCTCTGGCGGAATTGGGACTATCTAAGGAGTCAGCGGGAATTCACATTTTTGAACTAGAAAATCCCGAATTGGGCAGCGATATTCGCCCGCTGTTAGGTTTGGATGATGTGATTTTAGACTTAACAGCAACTGCGAACCGTGCAGACGCTTTGAGTATGGTGGGCGTCGCGCGGGAAGTGGCGGCCCTGACTGGGGCGAGTTTGAGAATTCCCGCCGCCGGTGGTGTTGCAATTGAGGACAAAAAAAGCGCCGGTTTAGCAGTAGAAATATCGGAACCGCAAGCCTGCCCAATTTACATCGGTACGGAAATTGAGGGTGTGAAAATCGCACCGTCTCCAGCTTGGTTGCAGCAGCGGTTACAGGCGGCGGGTGTGCGGCCGATTAATAATGTAGTTGATGTAACTAATTACATTTTATTGGAATGGGGACAACCGCTGCACGCTTTCGATCGCGATCGGCTACAATCTTTCACAGGTAATTCCGATGTCAGCATCGGCGTGCGCTTTGCCAAAACCGGGGAATCCTTCAAAACATTGGACGGACAAAACCGCAATTTGCAACCGCAAAACTTGTTAATTACTGCTAGCGATAAACCCGTAGCCTTAGCTGGGGTAATGGGCGGCGAAGACACGGAAGTTCACGAAGGAACTCAAAATTTGGTCTTGGAAGCAGCGATTTTTGACCAAGCAACGATTCGCCGTTCTGCCCGCGCTCAAGGCCTCCGCAGCGAGGCTTCTATCCGCTACGAACGGGGGGTGAATCAGGCGGCTTTGACGACGGCGTGCGATCGCGCTGTTGCCCTAATTTTGCAGTGGGCTGGCGGTGCTGCGACGGTGCAGAAAACGGCTAGTTCGGGGGAAGATTTGAGTTTTTCGCGGACGATTGAATTGCGTCTGGATCGAATTAATCAGGTTTTAGGGCAGTTAAAAAGAGGAGAAACTGGCGGTTCTCAATATTTGGAACCGGAAGAGGTGAAAAATATCCTCACAGCCTTGGGATGCGAAGTTGTTGCGACAGAAAAAGCACGGGTTTTTGCGATAACTGTTCCTGCTTACCGTTACCGCGATTTAGAAAGGGAAATTGATTTAATTGAAGAAGTGGCCAGACTTCACGGTTACGACAATTTCTGCGATACTTTACCCAGCAAAACGGAACCTGGTTATTTATCTCTAGAATACGCGCAAGTGCGGAATGTGCGATCGGCTTTTCGGGCGGCCGGTTTGACGGAGTTGATGCACTATTCTTTGGTGAAAACTGAGGGAGAAAATCAGGTT
Organism: Tychonema sp. LEGE 06208; assembly: GCF_015207505.1. Lineage (GTDB taxonomy): Bacteria > Cyanobacteriota > Cyanobacteriia > Cyanobacteriales > Microcoleaceae > Microcoleus. The sequence goes on along the minus strand of NZ_JADEWT010000039.1, from coordinate 33,282 downwards.
GTGCTGGCTAATCCGCTGTTTGTTGAGTATTCGGCTTTGCGGACTGAGATGCTGTCGGGTTTGATTGATGCTTTTGGGTACAATTTGGAGCAAGGAAACGGCGCGCTTAACGGTTTTGAGGTGGGCCGCATTTTCTGGAAAGACGGGGAGGTAATGAAAGAGTCAGATGCCGTTGCGGGGATTATTGGCGGCGACCCGACGGCGTGGAAATGGCAACAGGGCGGGCGCGATCGACCTTTGACTTGGTTTGAGGCTAAAGGTGTCCTAGAAAGCGTGTTTCAAGGGTTGGGTTTGGCGGTGGAATATGCAAGCGATTCGTCTAATGGGCGCTTGCATCCGGGGCGCACAGCAGCCCTATCGTTAAACGGGAAACAGTTAGGAGTTTTCGGACAGTTACACCCGCAATTGCAGCAGGAAAAAAGTTTGCCTGAGCAGGTTTATGTGTTTCAATTAGATTTGGCGGTACTGTTGGGTGAGTTAGGGCGATCAAGCAATTCGACTAGCAAATTCGCGGGTTATTCGAGTTTCCCCGCTTCTGACAGGGATATTGCCTTTTTTGCACCGATGGAGGTTCCGGTTGTGGAGATGCAAAGTGCGATGAAGAAGGCGGCTGGTAGTTTGCTTTCTTCGGTGGAATTGTTCGACGAGTATCGCGGCGACAACGTGCCGGCGGGACAACGTAGTTTAGCATTTCGGTTGATTTATCGATCGGGCGATCGAACTTTGAGCGAAACCGATGTCGAACCGGCCCAACAAAAAGTGCGCGATGTTTTAGTTGAGAAATTCGGCGTTAGTCTCAGAAGCTAACTGTTCGTAGTAAGGACGAGCCTCCGCATTCAAGAAAAACTAAAGTCCTCAGTGCGAACCTAAATCCCAGGTTGGTACTGAGGACTTCAGTCCTCAAAAGTCAGACATAACATTAATAACTTAGTGGACGCAACATCTCCGATACAAAAAAACAACAATCAGGAAATTGCAAAGGAGAAATACTCGCATCATCTCCAAGAACTACTATACTCTCATAACCATCCTGACTCGGTTCTCGGAATACGTGAAGTTGCCGATTATTAACATCCAAAACCCAATAATCTGCAATTCCTGACTCAGCATAAATTTTCGCTTTTATGCCGCAATCCGTTCTCAGAGTAGTATCTGCAACTTCAATAATCAGATAAATTTCTGAAGGAGTTGGATGGTGGTCTTCATAGTAAAGTGGATCTGGTATCACTACAGAAATATCCGGTTCAGGTTCCGAGTAATTATTCAACCGAACCGGGTCTTGCAGCCGCACCAAAACCTGCTCTCCCAAACGGTTTTCCAGTAGCTTCTCTGTCCGTTTAACCGCCGCACCGTGTGCTGTTCCTTTTGCTGCCATCTTTACTATCTGTCCTGCTAGTAATTCTACCCGTTCATCCTCATCAAAAATACCAATTTCCGTCATCCGGTCATATTCTTGAACCGTCAGCAGCCGAATGTCTAACAAAGTCATAGTTATCTCCTCCTATCTAACAATCCTAACTCTTCCCTCTCTTCCTCAGCGCCCTCAGCGCCCTCTGCGGTTCATCAATCTTATCCTAAAAAAATTCGTTAAATCCTGCTACTCTTATTGTACAATAAATTTTAAACAAATTCATCTAAGGCTCAAAACCGTGACGAAATATGTAATGTGGGGAAGTTACTGCCAAGACGTTCTCGAAAAACGCGCACCATTTCGAGACGCGCACCTAGCCGGACTTGCCAAGCAAAAAGAATCGGGTGTATTGATTACCATCGGCCCCACAAAAGACTTAACAAAAGTTTTCGCGATTTACGAAGCCGCAGACGAAACAGCAGTGCGAGACTTAGTTGAAACCGATCCTTATTGGCTAAATGGGATTTGGACTGAGTACAACGTCAAAGAGTGGATTCAAGCATTTTAACGGAATTAACAGGGTGAACATCTTAAGACTAGGCGACGACGAACTTGTGCCAGCAGATTATGGCGATTTGCTGGACAAACTTTTAGAGATTTTGCAGACAAAAAACCCATTTATAGTATGGAATAAAAGCCACCAATTAATAATTGATATTGATGCCATTGCTGCGGATGTTGCTAACAAGCAAGTACGGCAACCCTTGGGTTCTTTTGAACGTCAAGCACACTCTGCCACTGCCAACTTTCCGCAGCAAGTGGAAGAGCATTTTGGCACTCAAGTCAGGCAAATTCAACAGTCTTTGCAACAGCAATTAGCCTCCAAATTGCCCCCAAATACTTCTGTTGAAAAATTCATCGCTAGTTTGATTAGTCCTTTAGATTCACCCTCTTTTCGCGGAAGCGGCCAAGAGTTAGGGTTCAAATACGATTTTGGCAAACGCCACACTTCTTTAGAAAAAGAAAGGCTAACTTTGCAAGATTCAGGTTCTGGCAGCCGTGCGACTTTAAAATTTCACAAGTTGACAGTTACTGTCCGAAATACTGATATTTTTGAGCAAGAACTAAAGCAAGGTTTGGAAAATTACATCAATGAAAATGCCGAGACTAACGATGACAAACAAGCACTTAACGATCTTCTTGATGAGATGGTTAAAAATCCCGACTCTGATTTTCACAAATTGATCCGACTGGTAGACAAAGAAACTCTGGGGAAAATCCAAAAAGAAGCTAAAATTACTTATTTGGAGTATCTCCTAGAACACATCCGCCCCAGCAGTACAGATACCGCAGGCATCATCTATTTAGAAGATTTGATCCGCCGCCTCAGATTGATGGAAGATTTCATCAACGACAACAATAAAGCAGATGGTGATTATGAGGTTAATTATGCTGGTGTTTCAGTTAATTACAGAGAGATTTTTGCCAGAGCGGAAGTTTTAGATGCACTGCCAATTATTCCGATTGTAGCAGGTTGCTTGGGAGAAAGCACCGACAGTTCTCAAAGCGAACGTAAATTTATATTTGGTCTCAAAGTCAAATTTGATAACTCAGTTCAATCGCGTGGTGGAAAGGACGTATTTGAATATTATCTGAACCTGCTCAATCCAGATAGTGAAGAACATAAAGCAGAATTTGAGGAAGATTCTAACCCCGAAACATTTGTACGGAAGGTGTTAAAAATTGCATTCTTATATCACTTTATTTTTGCATCTCCCCACACTCCAGAAACGGACAATTATAACCCTGAATTAGAACTTGAGTTTAATCCTATTCCTAGTTTTGAACACCTAATCAAAACAGTATTGAGTCGCGATAAGGAGGAAGTCAAAAAGAGACTTTTCCGAAATTTTGTGAATAGGTTTAACGAAGTCAATGTTAAATATAAAATAAACCATCTGAGAAAACTGTTGAAAAGCTTTCTGGAACGGCAGACAATTTTGCCCGATCGCACAGAAACAAGACACATCAACCTCAAAATGGGTCTGGTACAGGATATTGACAATATTTTGAATCAGCGTAGATTTTTTAATGATATTATGGAGCGAAACTACAAGCAAACGCTCCATTATATTACTGTCAAAGAACCCAGTGTCGATTGCCTATCTATTTGTCAGCTACCAGTCAATATTACTATAGAAGATGTCCGCTATTTTCCAACTGAAGAGCGCCAAAATTTCAGCATGGAGTATAACATAAAAGATGTTGATATTTTGCCTGTACTTTTTGCACCCAAAGCCGATCGTTCCAGAGCAATTTACGACAAGCATTTTAAGACAAAATTAATCTTGTTTCCCTATGACAATAGACGACTACACAGCGGTGCAAAAGGTTTGCAACCTGCGGCGATTTTTGTTTATAAATTTACCCTGTTGCTGCTATCTTATATCTGTCTGATAATTTTGCTGAAAAATACAGACAAAAACTTATTTATTCCGATGGTGAGACTTCACGAAGGCGACAATAAAAACCCTTCGCCCTCAGAAGAATTTATTGCTAAGCTTTCTAAAACATTGTCTCACATTTTGAGTGAAAAACAGCGCTCAACTTCTCAGGGATTTCGGATTGTGAAAACACCAAACTCTTACACAATTCGTAACGGTTTGAGTTCCATGTATTCCATCCTTCCCAAAAAGTTTTATTTCGAGAATGTGCGGCTAGCTTCTGAGTTGGACAAGTTAGCAATTATTGTCGTTTCCAGTCGCGATAGCGATGCGAAAAAAGGCGATCGAAACCGATTTCAAAGACAAGCCTGCTTAATTGGAGAAGTTGTGGGAATCAATCGCCTCGATGACTGCACAATTCAAGTCGAATTACTGAAAACACTTTCCGAGAATTACAGTGTCAGCCGTCTTTATAGTGAACCTGTAATTCTGGAAGATGTCATGAGTCAGCTTTACCGACAAGGATATCGGAATTTTGCATATATTTCCCAAGCACCTTACATGAGTACGCTGCATATTACCAAGACTGATGAAGATGAGGAATTGTCTTTCATGTCCAAAAAATTGCTCCGAACTTTGAAAGGAAATCGGCGGGATATTAAAATTTATCCGATATTTTTTGATAAATACTATGTTCGCAGTTTCCTAGGCGATAAAGGAAAATCTTTTTACATTCAAGATACAATGGAGCTGGAAAATTTGTTTGCTGATACCAATCAACAAGCTGTGATGTTTTTTAACTTGTTTAACGGCATTAAAGTTAAGGAGGAGAAAAACTTTTATAACGGTGTGATTTCCTACTCGACGCTGTTGCACATATACGGAGGCGTTTTGGACGATCGAGACATTCACGAAGGTTTGATTTATGATGGCGACATCAAAAATACTTTGCTGCACTATTTAACCATGTTTCACTTTTCTCGGTATGAAGCCCGTCAAAATATTAGTTTAAAACTCGATCCTTACGAGCGGATTATTGGCGATGAATCGGTTGGTGCTTTGTCTGTATTTAGTCATGCTGGCGGTAGTGCAGATTTTAATTCTTTGGCTTTTTTGAATAAGGTAAGAGAAGTATTGAATGTCAGCGAGGGAGGTACACAATAATGATTGGTGAAGATTTTGGACGGCTGTTTGAGGTTGGATTCAACATTGGTATTCTGGCATATATTCAGCGAGAAAAGATAGCTCACAATTTGGGAGATTCTTATCGATTGGATTTGCAGCAACTCAAGTTGCCAAAAATGATGGCGGAAATTACTAGGGAAGCGAATCTGCTGGCTAGTTTAGATGCTAAAATTGTTGAGAAATGGAGCCTGTTTTTTGTTCAAAAAGGCTTTATTGGTGGGTTGAATTTTTTTCGGGAGTATCTCCAATCTACGGGCTGGAATTTAAAGAGAGCGCAAATTTTGTACTGTCAGTGCAGTTTTAGCGAGGCTAACAGTATTAGAACTTATAATAAAGAAAATCAAAATGCAGGGTTTAAACAGGTATTATCTCAGTTAAAAACTGCCAGTCATAGTTTATCGGAGGAGGAAATTAATCGGTACATCCGCCGCTACTCGAAAAAAGGGGAGTTTTTGCAAGCTGATACGCTGATTTTGTTGCAGAATGGTAGAGATTTTAGAATTCTGTGCGTTGATTTATCTGTTTTTGCTCCCCCGTTTGTTTCGGGAAAAGTCGATAATCTGAACGAAATAGAGGTGATGCGGAAGTCTTTGCTCAGAGAAATTAGCTATTTGCGATCGAAAAGTGTTTTTTCTAATTTGCGAATCGATACGAGCACTTTAGGGATAAATTTTTCGGAGGATTTAAGCCGCTATTTTACGGCTTTTAAGTATAAAGATAAGGAAAGCACTAAGTTGATTCAGGCGGGTAGCTACGCTGATAGCTTTTACGGTTTTCTGCAAACAACTAATATTATTCCGGCTGGTGCTGAGGTTTTGTTGAATGTTGTCGGTTATAGCGATCGCACAATTAACGCAATTTCCCTCCGCAATGATAAAATTGACCTCTTGGCGACTTGTGCCAAAATTTACAAGCATGAAACTCGAAAAGAAGAAATTAGCGATGCTCGCGCTGATGTTTTAGATACAATTCAATGCAACGCGGCTCGCAGTTTTCAGCAAGGCAAAAAATTTGTTGATGCTTTGTTAACAATCGGCAAAAGTTCGACACCTGTATGTCATGCAGAGCGGATCGATAACTTTGTCAGTTCCCTAGATATTATATCAGATAAATTGGCAGATGATTTGGGAATTTCTCGCGGGCTGCATCTGAGAAACGCTCATGCTGAATTGATTGTGAAATCGCTGCAATCTGAGGAAGTTTATATTTTTTTAACGGGGAATCCGGGAATTGGGAAAACAACGGCGATCGCACATTTTCTGAAAACTCATGTAAACGATGGGTTTCTATTTCTTTACGTCAGTCCCCGCAAGCAAGTTAATTTAGATATTATCGAAAAATTTATCGATCGCCAAACAGGTTTATTGTGCGACGACAGCTTGTTTTGTATAAACACGAGTGCCGACATTATCGCCAACAATGCCGGAAAATGCACCGTCAATTACGCAGCTAATAACTATCACCAAGATTTCCAGCAAACAACTGTCAGCTTTATTAAAAACGGCGCTGAAAAACTGCGGGATCAACATCACAAACCGCAACTCGAAAAAAAGGGAGAAACGGTAATTAAACCTAGTAATTCTAAGACTAATGGAGTGCTAAATAGCGTTTCTCAAGCAATACATTCGCTGATTCGCTGCCAGACATCGAACAATATAGTAGCTGCGGTTTCTATCCAATCTTTGAAGGTGACAGAAACTAATCAAAATACTCTCCAACATTTAGAAAAGATATTTCAAGATACTTACAACAAACAGAATAAACAAGTCATTCCTGCTAAGATGCAAGAAATATCCAGCCGGATTAAACACATTTTCATTATGATAGATGAAATTACCGGAGACGACGGCGGGGTTGAGTTTCTGCATGGAATTGGCAAGCTGGTTAACAAATATCAGTTGCACGACCCAAAACAGGGTTTTAATACTAAAATTATTGTAGCAGATGCTTCGATTGTTGACCCGGATGTCATCAAACAACACCTCAGCGATACTTCACCGGAACCGGATAAAATATATTTCAAACAACTGCCAAAAACTGCTCAGGAAATTCCGCCTTTACAGGTTGTTCCTTTTGAATTTAAACGGTTGGCTGCTACTGTCATCAATACGAATTCCTATCCCGCTAGCAGTTTAGATATAATTTATAAGGTTTTTGTAGAGGCCGTGAAATTCAATGAAGATACTTCTTTGCATCTTAAGAATAATTTAGTGAAATCTGTGCAAGCGGAAATAGTTGCAGATATCGATCGCCGATTAGCAATACCTGGTGTGGAACAAATTATTGTCTACATTCAGGATAAGCGAAGATTGGCAGAACTGATCGAGAAAATTCAAAATCAGCGGGAATTTAAGCGCTATACGGATTATCTGGAAGTGCACGCGAATATCTCGGAAGAGGAAAAACAGCAGATACAAAAGTGCAAAAACACAGTTAAAGTAATTTTCATGACTGCATCGGGAAGTCGCGGCTTGTCTTTCCCGAAAACTAAGCACATTTTAGTTGATATTCCCCGCTTTCAGATTGAGAAAAATCTGATGGAGGTGATTCAGGTGATTTATCGGGGGCGCGGGGAAGATGATGATGGTAAGACGCTGGATGGTGAAGCTAAGGAGTTGGTTTTTTATTTGTCGGATACGGCATTTTACTATGCTGACGATCCGAAACTTTCGCTACAAGAAAGTAAGTTGAATTTGTTGAATTTGCTGCTGATTCTGAAGACTGCGGTGATGACGCGGATTTTGGGATACGGATATTTGGGTAGGGAAAAGTTTTTGATGATTCCGATTGGCGGTAAGTCGGTTTCGGCTGTGGGCGATACTTTTAGCAGCAAGATGGCGAGTCTAATTAAGGTTTTGAAAAGCGAACACCGCAGCCACCCTGGAAATATGTTGCTAGGGGAGGTTTCTGCGGGGCTGGAGGAGCTTTTGAGTCGCGGGGAGTTTGTTTTGCAAAATTCTGATTGTTCTCCTAAAACGGGCGATTCTTACTTGAAAATGCGGGAGGATTTTAATCGGAAGTTTTTGCAGGCGTGCAATCCTCTTGAGGGTTTGCTTGGTTGGGGTAATCTGGAGATTGGTCATGTTTGCGGTAGTTTTTTGGTGGTTCCTTTGGCGGCTAAGAGTTTGGAGGAAAACTACCAGATACGGCTGGATCGGGAAATTAAGAAATGTGTTGAGGGTAAACTGCTGCAAAAAATGTACCGTATTAGGGATAGCAAGTCTTCTCCTGAGAATTTACGATCGGCAATTAGAGGAGGTGCGATCGAGCTTTTGCAATTTCTCAGCGGCGATGTGGAGAAAACTCAGTATTTCCAGCAGCAAAGCCAGCAGTTCGATCGCTATTATGCCATACCTTTGTTTGCTTTTGTCAGCGGGGATGCGATGCAGGAATATTTTGCTGACACCAAGCTGGAGGAACCGGAGGATCTGATGTTTCGGGATATTTTGTCGGCTGCTGTGCGATCGACCTATCCGATAGACAGTATAATCCCGATCGGGCATAAGTACCGCGAATTCCCGTTTATCGTGTTTAGAAGCTACAGTTTAGAACAAAGCCGCGAAAAGATTTTTACCGATAAATACCTTTTGAGCTCTAACGAGTTGAACGCGCTCAATTTGATTTTGTCGAAGCAAGACGGGGGGTAAAACCCCGCAGTATGCCGATCGCAAACCTATTGGGCTGTAAAAAACTGTACAATAATAAAAGTTAAAATTTTCCGCAAACAGAGTTACTGAGTCAAACCAATATGGCAGTCAAAGTAGGAGATACGGCACCGGATTTTACCTTAACGTCGCAAACTGGCGCATCAGTCAGCCTCAAGGATTTTCGTGGTCAAAAAAATGTCATCGTCTACTTTTACCCGAAAGACGATACACCGGGATGCACGGCGGAAGCTTGCGCTTTTCGAGATAGTTATGAAGTTTTCAAAGAGGCTGGTGCGGAAGTGATCGGAATTAGTGACGATTCGCAACAATCCCACGAGAAATTTGCCTCAAAATATCAGTTACCATTTACACTGTTGAGCGATACGGGCAATAAGGTTCGGCAATTGTACGGGGTTCCGGCTACTATGTGGATTATGCCCGGTAGAGTGACTTATGTGATTGACAAACAAGGTGTTGTCAAGCATATTTTTGACTCGATGTTGGATTTTAAGGCTCACGTTTCGGAAGCGCTGAAGACTTTGGAAGCGATCAAAATTTAGGATCTTCCTTACTTGGTATGCCAAACTAACAATTAAAATGCCGGTAGTGCTTTTACGTAAAGGATGGAGAAAATTGAGGCGGTTGAACTTTCAGTATTTCTCATCGGATTTGGTGATTGTAGTCATGAATGAAGTTCCAAATAGCACTATGAGTGATTCTCCAACTTTTTAGAAAACGATAACGTCTTCCTGACTAATCGCGAAATTCGTTGCAAGAGGTCTATTGTTCAATCGTTGGCGTTGCTGAGTTAGAGTATGAATAGGAGGAATAATTTATGCAACGCAAGCGAATGTAAATCAACCCATATCCGTAAAAATGGCAAGAAGAAAGGAAAATAGAATCACATTTGTGTCCAATGTGGTCGTCAATTCATCAATGAGTATGAGCCCCAGAGAGGTTATAGGGAGGCCATCAAACGTGATTGCCTAAATCCGTTAAATCTTGTACCGCGATCGCTGCCGAACTTCCTTCTAAACATTTAACCACTGAACGAGTATCTTGGGAGCCGGCAACAAAATAATTAACAAAAGCCCGATCGCCAGCAACCCCAAAAAATCCCGCCGGTTATCCAATTCGCTAACATCATTCAACGCCGGTTCATCGTTGAGAGGTGTCAGCAATAAAATAATTGCCCACAGCAGCAAACCCTGTTCCAAAAAACCCAGCAGCAGCATACAAACTCTAGCAACTTGTCCGATCGCCATACTTGCTCGCTGGCCGAACATCGCGTGTACAATGTGCCCACCGTCGAATTGTCCCACCGGCATCAAATTAAACGCCGTCAGGATCAAACCCAAATAACCCGCCACCGCCACCGGATGCAAATTAATCGAAGTTTCCACATTCAAAGCACCGCCCAAAGTTAACTTGCTCAACAAAGTCATCAGCAACGAAAAATTTGGACTAAAAGAGTCAAAGTTTAACATTCCCGACTTTTCAGAAAGCGGTACAATGGTTGAATGCTGCAAACCCCAAATTAATAAGGGAACTGTCGCAACTAAACCCGTAAACGGGCCGGCAATACTAATATCAAATAAAGCTCGGCGGTGGGGAATTGGACTCCGCATTTGAATGAAAGCTCCCAAAGTTCCCAAGAAAAACGGAATCGGAATAAAATAAGGCAAAGTCGTGCGAATTTTATAGAATCTGGCAGCTAAATAGTGTCCTGATTCGTGAAATGCCAAAATTGTAATTAGTGCCAGCGAGTAAGGCAAACCCCGGAGCAACATTGACGGGTTAGACTGCAAAACTTTTTCAGTAACTCCGGCAATTTGTGAGCCGACAATTGTAGTCGTAAACACCGCGATCAGCAGCAAAGCTAAGGCGAAAAAGGGTCTGGTAACAGGTGCAGTTTTGACGGGAGTTTCTACTGATTGGCGGCTGGGGTTAGGAACTATGGCAAAAAAAGGTTGACCGCTCAAACTGTTTTGAAATATGACTAAAAAGCGATCGCCAAAATGCTGTTCCACATTGTCCCGAATTGTTTGATAAGCCGCATCCGGGTTGGTGCGTAACTGTCCGCGACAAATCACAGCCTGCGGGCGAAATTCTAAATCCCGCAAAAAGTAAATTGACCAAGGAAAACAATCGCGCAAACTCGCTTCTTCCGCTGAATCGATCGGGCGCAGGGGCGGTTTTGGCTTGGCAGGTTCGCTCCCCGAGTCTGCTAAAATCTCAGGAGTCGATCGGGTAATTTCCTTGCGCCCCAACTGCACCAAAAACCAGTACAAGACAGGGCAAACCAAAAAAGGTATAATTACCAACTCCGGCGGTGCTGTTTTTTTTGCGTTGTTAGCTAAAACCCAACCGCTCCAAATTAGCGCCGGCGTCATCATTACCAGCCACAGCAGCCATACCGGAGTTCTGGTGATGCGACTGATGCTGCTCTCCAACAAGTAGTAAGATATCAGGCCCAAAACCAACAACCATAGTAAAAAAAACATAATATTTATTACTTCCTTGAAACAACAGAGTTCCGTCTCCAAACAGCCCAGGCTGGTACTGCCAAATATCTTTGCTTTCGCGCCTAACCGGGATACCCTGGGTGCGACAGCCTATTTCATTGTAGAAAACGAATCGAACATCTTAGTGGATTGTCCCCCTTGGGATGAGATTAACCAAACCTTTTTGGAGGAATGCGGCGGTGTGCGGCTGCTGTTTCTCACCCACCGCGGCGCTATGGCCAAGGCGCGGGAGATTCAGGAAGCCACGGGGTGCGATATCCTGATTCAAGAGCAGGAAGCTTATTTACTGCCGGGATTGCGGGTGACGGTTTTTGAGCGAGAATTTACTTTGAGCGATCGAATGAAAGCATTTTGGACTCCCGGTCACTCTCCTGGTTCCTCTTGTCTTTATGATAGTGGCAGCGGTGGAGTCCTGTTTTCCGGCAGACACTTGCTCCCCAACCGCGAAGGCGCTCCAGTACCCATTCGGACGGCAAAAACTTTTCACTGGCCCAGACAAATTAACAGCGTAAAGTCAATTGTCGATGGATTTTCCCCTTCGACTTTACAGTATATTTGCCCCGCTGCGAATACTGGTTTTTTGCGGAAAAAAGGATCTATCGATCGAGCTTTTGAGCAATTAGCCAATCTGGATTTAGCTGTTTGTTTGCAGTCAAAACCTGAACCCTAAATGTATGCTGCAACATCAAAAAATGATCTGACGCGCTAATTATAGCGGTAAGGTGCGTCTAGCGCACCCTACATTATCCTTCAGTCTCGTAAAAAGGAAGTTCGTTGGTCAAGTAGTGGTTTCAACCGCCAATTCTTACCGTGGAAAAAACTGTGGAAAAAACCGAAAAACAAAAAATGCTCGCCGGCGAATTGTATTTAGCTGCCGACGAACAATTGATTTTAGAGCGCCAGCGAGCTCGCCGCCTCGCCAGAACTTACAATTCTACCCGCGAAGACGAACCCGACAAACGGTTAGAAATTCTCGCCGAATGGTTCGGTGCCATCGGCCCCAAAGTCGAAATCGAGCCGCCTTTTTACTGCGACTATGGCAGCAATATTTATGCTGGAAACGGATTGTACATGAATTTTGGCTGCGTAATTCTTGACTGCAATCGAGTTAACATTGGTGAAAATTTGCTATGCGGCCCCAATGTGCAAATTTACACCGCTTTTCACCCCACAGACCCAGAAATTAGACTTTCTGGCCGCGAACTCGCCGCAGAAATTAATATTGGTAATAATGTTTGGATTGGTGGCGGCAGTATTATTTGTCCCGGAGTGACTGTGGGCGATAATAGCACGATCGGCGCAGGTAGCGTTGTGGTCAAAGATATTCCCGCAAATGTCGTGGCGGCCGGGAATCCTTGCCGCATCATAAAAATAATACGGTAAGTGGGAAACGAGCGTGTCTTCAGACCTGAGAGGGAAACGAGCGAGGCAATTTATTGCCCTTAATCTTTTTAGCTGACTATATTCACGGAATAAATGCTATAATGTGAGTATGACACAAAAAGCATTCAAGTACCGATTCTATCCAACTTCTGAGCAAGAAACACTGCTGAGAAGAACGATGGGTTGCGCTCGATTAGTTTACAACCGCGCTTTAGCTGCAAGGACAGAAGCATGGTATGAACGACAAGAGCGAGTCGGATACGCTGAAACTTCAACAATGCTAACCAATTGGAAAAAGCAGGAAGACTTGCAGTTTCTCAATGAAGTTAGCTGTGTCCCATTACAACAAGGCTTGAGGCATTTACAAACCGCTTTTACTAATTTCTTTACAGGAAGAGCGAAATACCCTAACTTCAAGAAAAAGCATCACGGAGGTAATGCTGAATTTACCAAGTCAGCTTTCAAGTGGAAAGATGGCAAGGTATTTTTAGCAAAATGTACTCAACCCTTAAATATCCGTTGGAGTCGTCAACTCCCTGAAGATTCAGAACCATCAACAATTACGGTGAAGCTCTCGCCCTCTGGACGTTGGACTGTTTCTTTGTTGGTAGATGTTGAAATAGCTGCATTGCCTGAATCTCCTGCTCAAATTGGTTTGGATCTGGGTATTACGGCGCTGATGGCTTTGAGTAATGGCGAGAAGATTGCTAATCCTAAAACCTTTAAAGCAAAACGGCGTAAATTGCGTCAAGCTCAAAAAGCGCTTAGTAGGAAGAAAAAGGGATCTAACAATCGCCACAAAGCAAGGCTGAAAGTCGCGAAAGTTCATGCCGAAATTAGCGATGCTCGTAAGGATTTTCTTCACAAATTGACAACTCGACTGGTTCGTGAAAACCAAGTGATTGCAGTCGAGGATTTGTCGGTGAAGAATCTGGTCAAAAACCAAAAACTTGCTCTCTCAATTAGTGATGCTAGTTGGGGTGAAATCGTCAGGCAACTTGAGTATAAGTGCAACTGGTATGGACGAACACTCGTCAAAATTGACCGATGGTTCCCTAGCTCGAAGCGGTGTGGACACTGTGGTTATATCGTAGATAAGTTGCCTTTAAATGTCAGAGAGTGGGATTGTACTAAGTGCGGTACACATCACGACAGAGATGTGAATGCTGCGAAAAATATTCTTGCCGCAGGGCTTGCGGTGAATGTCTGTGGAGCGACTGTAAGACCCGAACAGAGTAAATCTGTTAAGGCTGGTGCTATGAAGCAGAAACTCTAAGAAGTGATTCTTGGAATCTCAGTCGCTTCAGCGCTGAGAGTAGTCAACCGGCATTTGCCTTGATGTGGTACGATCGACTCGCTGGCGCGATCGGCTCTTTGGAGCTTACCCCAACAATTTTAGATATTAGATACAGCCAGTTTGAGATTTTTCAAGTCAAAGCCCCCAGAAAAATCCGTGCAAAAAATCTAAAATCTAAAATCGCTTGATTTTTCGCGAACGGTTTTCAACTCCTACTCAAAAGATTTTTTATGACGACTGCAACAGTTTATCCCACCGCCCCCGATCTCTGCACCGACGATTACATCGCAGTGGGCTTGGCCACCTGCTTCATCAAAGAAGAAGGCGAAGTTCATCAAGTAAAAATCATCGAAGCTATCCCCTCAGCAGCTTTGGAAGCAATTGTCAAGGGCATTCCCACATCTTATGAAATGGCTTGGGGCACGACTTTAGGAGCGGTGCTGGAGGGCGACTCACCCAAAAGGCTGCCGGAATTTCCCTCGGAAGCTCAGTTTAGCGACGAATTCGGCTTTCGGGCGATCGCCGCAGCCCGCACTTACAAAATCCGCCCCCAAGCTCAAGTTCACATTCCGTCAGGAACAGTTCGCAATGACTTTACTTATTCCTTAGAACGTAAAAGAGTCCTCAATTCCGAGCGCATCGTTCGCACTGAAGACAATGTGAAACAGCACGATCACACTCACAAGGTTCTTTAAATTAAGTCGCCAAACTGCGGCAATTTAGCACCGAAAATAGTTTTGAGTTTTGAAATGTGAATTGAATATTTAATATCAAATCCTCTCTTCATCGGAATAGTAAATTCACTGTTGACTGTTGACTGTTAACCGTTAACATCATCCCGGTGCAATCGGAATTGATATAACACATTTTTAGTTCATTCATTAATAACTCAAAACTTTTAATGTTTTATTAAAAAAAACGCCAAACACATTAACTTAGGGTGCGTCCTTGCCCGTACCTTACTAAATTTCAACCTAGAGCATGGAATACGCATTTTATATGACTCTTAACAAGACTTAACAAAACAATTAAAGAAGAAAAATTTCATAACTCAAACAGCTTCTACAGTCCTCTTTGGTATAAGTTGGGAGGTCAAAAGAGGCTCATCTTCGTCTATAGGCCAGGCTTTCGCTCGAACTGGTAACAAGCAAAAGCCCGATCGCTAAAAAGCTTACTGTGTAATACTTCTTCCTGATGACCGATGACCGATGACCAATGACCAATGACTAATGACTGATGACTGATGACTAATGACTGATGACTGATGACTTAAGTAGTCGCTGAAATGTTTTAATTTATCAAAAATATGGTAAAATCTGATTCCAGTTTAACAGAGTGAGCCGGCCAACGGGAAAAAATCAAAAAATCCCCGCACTTATTCAATGCTAGTAGTTTTCAGACTGCTCGCAGGCGAGCAAGTGCATCGCAGGTGAGCTGAGGATTTTAATCTCACAAATTGGTCAAACCATGGGAAGCTTTGCGAAAGTGAAGTGGTGGAAATTAACAAGATTGTTGCCAGCGGGATTTAAGGGCAAATACAATTTTCCCTACAAAATTGCGCTGTTAATTTTGGGCGCAACAATTCTAGCAGCTAGCATCATTAGTTGCATCAGCTATTACAGCGTGCGCCGCTTGATTGTGGACAATTTAGAGCGAAATGCTTTGTTAGAGGTTAAGCAGGGCGGGAACAAGATCGATCGCTGGATCGGCACGAAAAAGGCCCAGATAGAACTCCTCGCAAACACTCCTTCGGTGCGATCGATGAATTGGTCAGTGGCTGGGCCTTATTTAAAATCGGAAGTCAATCGACTACAAGACTTCGAGCATTTGGCATTAATCGATCCCGACGGTTTTTATTTCACTACAAAAGTCGGCAGAGCTTTGATTAATGTCAGCGATCGCCAACACTTCAAAAAAGCAATGGCTGGCGAAGTCTATGTTTCAGATCCTACAATTTCTCGCACGCTAAAACAACAGAGTATTGTTCCCATTTCGGCTCCGGTGCGCTCAAATTCGGCAAATTTTCTGGACAAAACAGCCGACAAGCCGATCGGAGTAATGAACGGCATAATCAGCACCGACAGAATAGCCGAAGTAGTAAAAAAACTGGAATATGAAACAGGAACTTATGCTTTTGTTCTCAATTCTCAAGGAGTCCCCATTGTCCATCCCGACGCTCGGTTAATCGGAAATATCGACAAGCCGACTCCGAGTCTGTTGGAGTCCGCAGATACTAATTTGGCAAATGTAGCCAGGGAGATGGTTTATCAAAAAACAGGCATTTTGTTGACCAAAATCAACGATGCCAGAGTTTATGTTGCTTATCTTCCCTTAGAGCAAGCTGAATGGTCGATCGCCCTAGTAATTCCTTCCCACCACATCGAAAAAGAACTAATCGC
This sequence comes from Tychonema sp. LEGE 06208, assembly GCF_015207505.1. Taxonomy (GTDB): domain Bacteria; phylum Cyanobacteriota; class Cyanobacteriia; order Cyanobacteriales; family Microcoleaceae; genus Microcoleus. The sequence continues at coordinate 17,051 of NZ_JADEWT010000039.1, read as the reverse complement.
CTTAAACATATTAGCAGCAGCCGCCACCATACTCTTAGCAGCAGCTATTGTCGCAGTAATTGCAGCAAATAAGCTGTTTGCCGAAAATTACATCCGCACTCGCTCAGAGGCCCTGATTCACCGCTTGAGCGGCCGCATTCGCGCTGGCTTGCCGCTCGATCGCATCCTGCAAACAACAGTAGAAGAACTCGGTACATTGTTAAAGCTCGATCGAGCAATATTCGGCTGGTACGACCCCCGACAAGATACAGTAGAATTTTGCTGGGAATATTGCCGACAAGGTTTATCGGGGCGCTTGGGAATCTTCGGCGCTACCGGAGGGCCATCGGGAGATTTAGCTGCACGGCTGCACCGGTGCGAAACAGTAATTCTCAATAAAACCTCCGCCTCTGATGTCGCAGGATTTCCAAAACCCGCCCATCTCGAACTCACAAACAGCCGCTACGCAACAGTACCCGTACTTACTCAGACTAATCGGCTGGGATATCTGTTCACCATTGCTAATCGGCAGTTTGCGAATCCCAACGAATTAGAAGTTTTGGAAGCCATAGCAGATTCACTGGCGATCGCAATTTCTCAATCTCAACTCCAGGGACAAATTCAAGAAGAACTCAAACTTTTAGAAGAAGTATTAGCCCAACTGAGAAAAACCGAAGAGCATTTAGTAAAAAGCGAAAAAATGGCAATTTTGGGTCAACTCGCTGCCGGAATTTCCCAGGATATTAATAACCCAATTAACTTTATTTATGGTCGCCTGATTCACGTCAACGATTATATCAAATATTTGCTCGAAATAATTCACCTTTATCGCGAACAGTACCCCCAACCAGTGCCGCGAATTGCCAGAGAAATAGAAACCTTCGACCTAGATTTTATCAGCCAAGACTTGCCGGAAACTATCAACGCTCTGAAAATAGGAACCGATCGCATTCGGCAGCTCGTAGTGGCTTTTCGGAAAATTTCACTTCCTGACAAAGCTAACAAAGAACGCACCAACGTTCACGAAGGTATCGACAATATACTGCTATTGCTCGATCACCGATTGTCTCCCAAAGTATTAGTAGTCAAGGAATATAACAACCAGCCACCAATTTTGTGTTATCCCGGTCAACTCAGCCAAGTATTTACGAATATCCTCAACAATGCGATTGATGCTGTTAACAGTCTTGACAACTCCGAGCCAATCATTACAATTAAAACAGATATAGTAGAGCATTTTTCTGGCAGGTTTATTGCAGTATCGATCGCCCACAACGGCTGCCGGATTTCGCCAGAGATTCAACAGAGAATATTTGAACCATTTGGCAATACTAAATCCTGGAAAAATTTTACAGTGTTGGGACTATCGGCTTGCTATAAAATTATTGTAGAATTGCACGGCGGTATTTTTACCGTTCAATCTCCAGTACCGTCTGAAATTGAATCTCAAACTGGGGGCGGTGCTGAGTTTATCGTAGAATTGCCAATCGTTTGATATAAAGCCCGTAAAACAGAAAATCGTTGCTGCGAAGCCGATCGCGATCGGATTAGGGGAACAATAAAGGCGCGATAACAGCAAACAACCAGCCTCCCATTACCACGATTTCCACAACAATTAATAGGATATTTTTGTTCATTTTTACATTAAGAGCGATCGACAAAAGAGCGAATTTTGCGCCACCAAGCAGCCGGCGAATCCTCCCGGCGGTACGCAACATCAAACATCGACAAAATTAGCGGTAAACCCCCCACTTTCGCACTCATCAACAAGTGCATCAGCAGACAAAACACTAATACCGCCCAACCAGAAGCGTGCAAATAATACCAAATCTGCGTCAAATCCCCCGCCGGAAGCCATTCTTCCTTAACCATACTTCCAGAGGCGATCGCCCAAGTCAGCGCTAACAACATCAAAGTATTTACAATCCGGTGCAAACTGTACCACCAAATCGGTTTTCCCAACTGAGTTAGTTTGCCAAAAGAATCCGGCTGCACCAAGCGTTGTTGACCTGCGTGGAAACTGTACAATGCAAAAGCCGGCATGACTCCTAACAGCAACAGCTTGCCGAAAGTGCCGTGAATCCCGATGAGATCGGCAATCGGAGGCGCGGGGATTTTGCCCAACCGCCCGTCATAGGCGTTGTACACCAAAAATGCGGTCAAAATTGCTAAAAGGGCGATCGCACCGTTAAGCCCGTGCAGTAATCTGAGCAACAATGGCTGGTAAGGTTTAGATTGCGACATTCTCAACTCTGCTACTGAAAAACTCTTCACCATACTTTACAACCAATCCGGGCATTTTTCAACCTGCAAATTATGAAATAAATGTGATTTAAAAATGAATGTATTGTGATAAAAGCGTTATTTTATCGAGGTTTAGTGTAGACTAAAATTGTCTAAAAAACTCCTTTAATCGTAAGATTTCATAGTTAACAAAAATGGATGCAGCCACTACCGTCTTTCTTTCCTTGGGACTAGCAGCAGATGCTTTTGCTGTAGCGATTTCTAGCGGTTTAGCAATCAAACACATGAAGCTCAACAAAGCTTTAAAAATTGCCTTATTTTTCGGCTGCTTTCAAGCGTTGATGCCCGTAATCGGATGGTTGGCAGGTCTGAGTTTTAGTTCTTGGATAACACCGATCGACCATTGGATCGTTTTTGGGCTTTTGAGTTTCATTGGCGGTAAAATGATTTACGAATCGCTGCAGGGCGAAGAAAGCGAAAAAAAGTTCAATCCCTTACATACGGGGACTTTGATAACCCTGTCGGTGGCGACGAGTCTCGATGCCCTCGCAGTGGGAGTCGGATTTGCTGTCTTGAAAGATTCTATTGCTCAGGCGGTGACTGCGATCGGACTTATTACTTTCTTTTTAGCTTTTGCCGGCGTGTTTATCGGGCACAAATGCGGCAACTTGTTTGCTAATAAAATCGAAATATTGGGTGGATCAATTTTGATTTTTATTGGCAGTAGAATCTTGTTTGTGCATTTAACAGAAGCGACAATAATTACAGGACAGTAGTCAGTAGTCAGTAGTCAGTAGTCATTAGTTATTGGTAATTAGTTATTGGTTATTGGTTATTTGTTATTTGTTATTTGTTAGTTCCTATTCCCTGCGCGGGCCAATGCCCTGCGCGGGCCAATGCCCAATTCCCAATGCCCAATTCCCAATTCTCAATTCCCAATTCTCAATTCCCAATTCCCCAAAGATGCTATAACAGAAATATTACGTTAAAGGATAAAAATTCCGTGCTGAAACTTTACGGCGGAGCCCGCAGCAGGGCCTCTATTGTCCAGTGGTATCTTGAAGAAATAGCGGTTCCCTACGAATTCGTCACCCTAGATATGCAAGCAGGGGAACACTTGCAGCCAGAGTTTCTGGAAATTAACCCGATCGGCAAAGTACCGGCAATTGTGGATGGAGATTTTAAACTTTGGGAATCCGGCGCAATTTTGCTGTATTTAGCTCAAAAATACGGTAAAATGCCCGATAGTTTGGAGCAGCAAGCCGAAATCGTGCAGTGGGTCATGTTTGCTAACGCTACCCTCGGCCCGGGAATATTTGTCGAAGCAAGTCGCGATCGCGAAACCCCGAAAATGTTAGAACCGTTAAATCGCATTTTCGAGAAACAGCCGTTTTTAATGGGCGATGAATTCGGCGTCGCCGACGCAGCAGTCGGCTCAATTTTATGCTACATCCCGATGATGCTGAAACTAGACCTCAGCGCTTATCCGGCTGTTTTAGATTACATGAAGCGGATCTCGGAAAGACCGGCATTCCAAAAGGCGATCGGCGGTAACTGAAGAAAGGCGCTACACCGATTAATGATTCAACTCTCTCTCCTCCGACTCTGCGGACTCTGCGGACTCTGCGGTTAAATCTATCCGAAACAACCGCAAACCCGATCGAAACAAAAACTCAACAGCTAAAAGCAGGGGCTAATTTGTGAATAGCCCCTGCTTTTACTAAAATCCGACTTATCTGAACCCGACAGCCGCTTGCCAGACAAAAGCCAGCAGCAAGAAAAACACGGGAATCACTGGCAAAACATTAACCAGCGGGTCAAATATCGCATAAGCTTCGGGCAGTTTTGCTAAAAGTAATGCAGCTTCCATGAATCAACCTACCTATCCAACACAATTCTAATAATTGTCGCATATCTTCACCCAAGGAGCTCACGATCGATCGACAGTCGGTGTCAGCCAGTGGCCAAACTCTTCGGTAAATCGATCGGCCAAAATCGCCTCCCGCATCCTCCCAGTAAAGCGAATCAACTCCGTCACGTTGTGCAGCGCCAGCAAAGTATAGCTGAGTGCTTCCTTAGCCCGCGCCAAATGGGCCAAATAAGCCCGACTGAATTTTTGGCAGGTATAGCAAGGACAAGACTCATCCAGGGGAGCAAAATCCTCCCGAAACCGAGCATTTTTCAAATTCCAGCGTTCCCCTCGCACAAAAGCCGTCCCGTGGCGGCCCAGCCGAGTCGGAATCACGCAGTCAAACATATCTACGCCACTCGCTACAGCCAGCGCCATTTCCCGATAGGTGCCAATCCCCATCAGATAACGAGGTTTATTTGCCGGCAACAGAGGCGCAGTAACTCTCACAATCTCTGCGATCAAATCCCCCGATTCCCCGACGCTAACCCCGCCGATCGCATAACCGGGCAAATCTAAGTCTACCAACTGGTTCGCCGCGCGCGATCGCAAATCGGGGAAAACACCCCCCTGCACGATGCCGAACAAAGCTTGTTCCGGGCGCGAGTGAGCCTGCATACAGCGTTGCAGCCAGCGGTAAGTGCGATCTGTCGCTGCCTCCACCTCGTCCCGTGTAGCGGGGTAAGGCGGACACTCATCAAAGGCCATAATCACGTCAGCGCCCAACTCGTTCTGAATCTCGATCGATTTTTCCGGCGTTAAATTAATGATGCGGCCGTCGCGGGGAGCTCGAAAAGTCACCCCATTCTCCGAAATAGTCCGCATTTGGCTCAAGCTAAACACCTGAAAGCCGCCCGAATCCGTCAGAATCGGGCCCGGCCAAGCCATAAATTTGTGCAATCCGCCAGCGCCTGCGACAATTCGTTCCCCCGGCTGCAAGTGCAAATGATAAGTATTCGCCAAAACCATTTGAGAACCTGCGTCTTCAAGATGTGCCGGGGTCAAGGTTTTGACATTAGCCAGCGTCCCCACGGGCATAAATTTAGGCGTTTCCACAATACCGTGGGGAGTGGTAAAAACCCCTGCACGTGCTTGAGTATGGCTGCAGTTAGCCTTACATTTAAAAGAAAATCTCCCGTTGTCTTCAGTCATTAGTCTCCGTCGATCGTTAACCGCTACTGGGCAGTCGTTGTTATCTAACCTATTCTTATGGAGATTGAGACAAAAAACCCATGACTGAGCCCAAAAACGGAGACAAGCCCGGACTTCTTTCATAGATGACCAAAAATTTTAGACCAAAATTTAATCTCCCAGATTCATCTTTCGAGTAAATCTAAAATCTAAAATCTAAAATCTAAAATCGACTGACTGGTGATTAAAACTGAGAATCATCCTCATCCAATTGCAGATCCCAGTGGCCTGAGAGTACCTGATCGACAACCGCATCCAAAGCCGCAGCATTTAAATTCCGGGAGACTTGCTCTTGCAAAGGATTGGAGAGGGGAATTAACCGCAACTGCCGGCCGTCTTGAATCAGGTCAAAATAAGCACCCTCGACCGGGGACTGTTTCAGTTCCAGGTAATCAAAACTATACACGTTCAAATAAAGCCCGTGGTTGGCAATCAGGGTAGAACGGTGGGGGTTGGCGAAGACTTCGAGCACGTACCCTTCACCTTCGCTGTAAATCTTGCCATCTTGGATGTGAAGGTAGCGCACACGTCCTAAATCAAACAGCAATCTTTTGATATCGCGCTTGTTGACGACAATGCCTGTATCAATGATGCAAGGAGCAACTACCCTGTTATTCGATTGGTCGTGACTCATGGAACAAAAGCCTCTGTTGTAGTATTTTCCCGTTTTGAAAATCGGGGAGTTAGCTAGAATTCTGGATACGGGAAACCAGAATCTTGAGTTTAGTCATTTTAGATAGGGAGCTTCGGGAGCGCTGCCGGCAGAGGTTTTCCGGGGAAAATTGCTCGGACAGGAGGAATGCCCGATCCAAAGGACTAGCGTGTTACAGTTCCAATTCTGGCACAAGCTAATGAATTGACAACTGTATACAAAATGAAAAAATTTCTATCTTATGGTGGATGATCAATTGGTTCGCTCTACGATCGACTTTTTCCGGAATCAAGGCGCTGCTATGGCAGCTGCAGTCGCGTTTTATACTTGTTTGCCGGTGCCTGTGTCTTGGACTTTGGAGTTCCGGGGCATTGCTCGTTTGGCTCCGGCGATCGGGCTTTTGATCGGCGGGATGCTGGGACTGGCGGATATTGGGTTGCAGTTGTTCGGTATGCCTGCCCTGACTCGATCGGCCTTGGTGGTAGTTTTGGGCATCGCCATCACTGGGGGGCTGCACCTAGATGGGGCTATGGACGCGGCGGACGGGCTTGCCGTACCCGACCCTGTGCGCCGACTGGAAGTGATGCGGGACAGCGTTACAGGGGCTTTTGGGGCGATGGCTGCGATCGCGATCGTCCTGCTGAAAACTGTCGCTCTTTCGGATTTGAATCACTATCGGTGGCTGGCTTTGATGGGTGTGGCGGGTTGGGGGAGGTGGGGCCAACTGGTGGCGATCGCCCGCTATCCCTATCTCCGCCCGGAGGGTAAGGGAGCTTTTCATAAAGAATCGATTTATTCACCTTTTGATTTTATCCCAGGAGTTCTGTTGTTGCTAAGTTTGAGCGTGCTGCAAGTTGTCTTGGATGGCGATCGGTGGCTGTTGGCGGTGGGGATGGCTTTGGGCGGAAGTGCGATCGGAATTTTTGTCGGAGCCTGGTTTAACCACCGTTTGGGCGGCCATACGGGCGATACTTACGGTGCTGTAGTGGAGTGGACGGAGGTTTTGTTGCTGTGTCTTTTGGTGGCTTTGGAAGGGTGAACAGTTGACTGTTGACTGTTGACTGTTATCTGTTATCTGTTATCTGTTATTTGTTATCTGTTATCTGTTATCTGTTATCTGTTATTTGTTATCTGTTATCTGTTATTTGTTATTTGTTAACCAATAACTGTCAATCAATAACCAACAACAAATAACCAACAACAAATAACCAACAACCAATAACCAATAACCAACAACCAATAACCAATAACCAATAACCAATAACCAAAAGACTTAACATTATTGACAATTCATTTGCCGAGCGCGATCGACTGCGGCTTGCAATTTTTCCGCCAGTATCCGAACGTGCGGCTCTTGTAACATCCCCAAATGATCGCTAGGGATCTCGTGAATCTCTATTCCTCCTGTAACTACCTCGCCCCAACCCAATGCGGGATCGGCATCAAACAAGATGGCACTCTCAACCGCTTTGAAGATAGTCGCTCCACCCGAGTAAACTCCTGCTACATAGTGTCTCAATGCCTCTTCATTGAGTTCTCGATGAGTGAAGTTTTCCAGCTCGATCGGCAAGGGACGCCCGATCGCTTGGTAAAACTTAGAAGAAATCCTCCATATTTGATTAGTAATACTTTCGACTTTTCCCGCCAGATTGCTCTGAGTTTTCCCCAGAAATACACCGGGAGTCATGTGTAAAACTTTCATCGCGCGTTGACCGCGTTTTTTTTCAGACGATTTTTTAAAAGCATCCGGGCCGTAGGTATCCAACAATCCCAGCAAAGCTACCTTTTCACCTTTGGCATCAAGTTGCCTAGCTATCTCAAAAGCTACTGTCCCGCCAAAAGATACTCCTAACAGAAAATAAGGCCCGTGCGGCTGGAAAACTTGCATTTCTTTGATGTAATAAGCTGCCAATTCCTCAACTCGATTGGGAGGAGCCAGCTTTTCATCCATAATCTGGGTAGACAGTCCCAAAATAGCCTGCGATTGCTCCAAATGATTCAGTAAAGGACGGTAAAATTCCAATCCCCTACCGAGTACGTGAATGCAGAATAGAGGAGGTTTGTAACTCCCTGTTCCCGGTTGAATCACTACCATTGATGGAGAGGGTGAAGACCATTCCGGTTCGCGGAGAATATCAGCCAATTGCTCAACGGTTGGCGATTGGAAAATAGTAGAAAGCGGCAGTTTTTTGCCGAATATTTTTTCGATTTCAGCTAACAAACGCGCCGCTAACAGCGAATGCCCTCCTATCTCGAAGAAATTGTCCCTGATGCCAATTGAATTGATCCCTAAAACTTGTTCCCAAATTTGCTTCACTTGGAGTTCTAATTTGTCCCGGGGGGCAACAGCAATTGTTTGATCGGGTGCAACCCTGGCAGATTGCCACTTTTGACTTGCCAAAGCGCGGCGGTCAACTTTGCCGTTGGGGTTCAAGGGCAAAGCGTCGAGGAAGACAAACCCAGCGGGTATCATGTAGTCTGGCAGTCTTTTTTGCAGGAAACTCCGCAGGGTATTGGCGGCGAGAATTTTGCCTGGGCCCGGGACTACATAAGCTGCGAGACATTTGTTCCCCGAAGCATCTAACTGAACTGCCACAGACACTTGACTCACATCTAGATGTCCGGCCAGTACGGCCTCAATTTCTCCTATTTCAATGCGGAAGCCGCGAATCTTTACTTGATTGTCAATGCGTCCCAAATACTCGATGTTACCATCGGGCAGATAGCGGGCTAAATCCCCTGTTTTGTAAAGGTGATTTGCAGAAGGAAGAAGGCTTGAAACCGATCGCCCTTCGGCATTTTTCCATCTATCTTCTTGGTTGGCGATCAAAGGATTTGGAATGAATTTTTCGGCTGTTAAATCCGGGCGGTTGAGGTAGCCTCTGGCTAAGCCTGCACCGCCTGCATACAACTCGCCCGGAACGCCGATCGGCACTGGCTGCAAATGGCGATCGAGTATGTAAACTTGAGTATTGGCGATCGGTCTGCCGATCGGCACCGAATTGCTAATTTGACTGTCAGGGGCGATCGCCGCGCAGCAAGTAAAAGTCGTATTTTCTGTCGGCCCGTAGCCGTTAATTAATTGGCAGTTTGGAGCCTCTCGCAGCAACTTCTGGACGTGGGGAACAGATAAAACGTCACCGCCTGCCAACAGTTGGCGCACACCCTTTAAATCCTCAATGCGATCGTCCACCATCAAGTGAAACAGTCCGGCGGTCAACCACAAAATAGTCACATTGTATAAGCGAATCGCCTCTCCCAGCTCTGCTAAAGATGGAGTTCCTGGGGGAAAGACAACCAGTTGCGCCCCGTTAAGCAGCGCCCCCCAAATTTCCAGCGTCGAAGCGTCAAAGGAAATCGGAGCCAGTTGCAGGAAGACTTCGGCGGCGCTGAAGCTCGCATAATCGGTGTTTTTAACTAACCGCACTACCCCACGGTGGACGACGCAAACGCCTTTTGGTTTGCCTGTGGAACCGGAAGTATACATGACATAAGCCAGATTTTCCGCCTGCGCGAGATGGGCAAGATTGTCCTCACTTTGTGCGTTTATTTCCTCCCGCACCTGCTCCAAACAAACTATTTTTGCTTCAGTATCGGGCAGCTTTTCTGTTAAATGCTGTTGAGTTAACAGCACGGATAGGGCGGCATCTGACAGCATGAATTCCAGACGCTCTTTGGGATAAGCTGGATCTAAAGGCAGGTAAGCAGATCCGGCTTTGAGAACAGCCAAAAGCGAGACGATCGCATCCATAGAGCGATCGAAACAAACACCGATTAAAACTTCCGGCCCAGCCCCCAAAGTTTGCAAGTAATGTGCTAATTGATTGGCCCGACAATTTAGCTGTTGGTAGGTTAGCTGTTGTTCGCCAAAAACTAAGGCTACAGCGTCGGGAGTTTGTTCTGCTTGAACTTCAAATAGTTGGTGAATGCAGGCTGATTCGGGATAATTTGTGTGAGTGTTATTCCACTCAATTAATAGCTGCTGTTGTTCTATTTCTGTCAGCAGGGGCAATTCTGAAATCTTCTGCTTTGGATTGGCTGCGATCACTTCTAGTAAAGTCTGGAAATGTCCCGCCATCCGAGCGATCGTTGACCCATCAAACAAATCAGTATTGTATTCCCATGCTCCTATCAATCCAGAAGCCGTATTCTCTATTGATAGAGTCAGGTCGAACTTGGAAGTGCCGAATTCCACGGAATAAGAACTTACCGATAACTCAGGCAGTTCTACAGAATTAACCAAAGCGTCGTCGAGGACAAACATCACCTGGAACAGAGGCGTATAGCTTAAGTCTCGCGTTGGTTGCAATGCCTCTACCAACTGCTCGAAGGGCAAGTCTTGATGCGCGTAAGCTTGCAGCGCGACTTCCCGAACTCTGGCGAGTAACTCCTCAAAACTGGGGTGGTCGCCGAGGTCGGTACGCAGCACTAAGGTATTGACAAAAAAGCCAATTAGTCCTTCAATTTCCCGCCGATTGCGACCAGCTACAGGCGTACCCACTACGATGTCCTCACTGTTTGTATAGCGGCAGAGTAATGTCTGAAATGCCGCCAAAAGGGTCATAAACAGAGTGACTCCCGCTCGCTTGCCCAGAGCGGTAAGTTCCGCGCTCAATTCCAGGGAAAGGGCTGCATAGTAATATCCTCCCCGGAAGGTTTGAACAGGCGGTCGCGCTCGGTCTGTGGGTAATTCTAATAAAGCTGGAGCGTCCAATAGTTGTTGCTTCCAGTAGTCAAGCTGGGTTTCGAGTATTTCTCCTTGCAGCCACTGCCGCTGCCAAAGAGCAAAGTCGGCGTACTGTACGGATAATTCTGGTAAAACCGGAGCCATGCCCGTGCTGTTGGCTTTGTAAAGTTCTGCTAACTCTCGCAAGAACACGCCTACAGACCACCCATCAGAAATAATGTGGTGCATGGTAAGCAGCAAGACGTACTCGGTTTCACCTAGCTGCAGCACCAAACCTCGGAGCAAAAGCTCTCGTTCCAGGTTAAAAGGTCGATTTGCTTCTTCATTTACCCATCGTTGCGCTTCAATTTCTCGCTCGCTTTCTCCTAGGTGCAACAAGCTGACTACTTGTAGTTCCCAACTGTGAGTTGAAGCGATAACCTGAATGGGTTCTCCCTCTACTGTCGCGAAGTTGGTGCGTAAGGCTTCGTGACGCCCGATAATTTCGTTGATGCTGTTCTGTAGCGCCGTTATATTGAGCTGACCGAAAAGACGCAACGCTACCGGGATGTTGTAAAAGGGACTGTTGGGCTGTAACTGGTCGAGAAACCACAGTCGCTGTTGAGCAAAGGATAGTGGGATGGACTCTGACCTTGGAATTGGTAGAAGCGGCTCTGCTTCTTGTGATTGTCCGTTAGAGAGCGAATTCTCTACCCGAGAGGCGAATTCGGCAATGGTGGGTGCTTCAAACAAACTGCGTAGCGCTAATTCGACGGCAAAGGTATCGCGCACTCTCGAAATTACTTGAGTGGCTAATAAGGAATGTCCGCCCAGTTCAAAGAAATTGTGGTGAACGCCCACAATTTCAATTCTCAGGACATCCGCCCAAATGCTGGCTAGCATCTCTTCAATAGGAGTTCTTGGGGCTACTAATGACCGTTGCAGTTCGGGTCGAAATTCTGGTGCGGGTAAGGCGCGACGGTCTACCTTGCCACTGGGGGTTAGTGGCAGGGCATTCAACATCACCAATGCTCCCGGTATCATGTAATCAGGCAGTTTCTCTTTGAGAAAACCCCGCAAGTTGCTAGTGGCGATCGTGGACGAGTTGTTGGCGACAATGTAAACTGCCAGATATTTTTGACCTGGAACATCTTCTCGCACTATAACTACAGTTTCTCGCACACCGGGGTACTGCGCGATCGCTGCCTCAATTTCCCCCAGTTCGATGCGGAAGCCGCGAATCTTGACTTGATTGTCGATGCGACCTAGAAACTCGATGTTACCGTCACTTAGGTAACGGGCTTTATCGCCAGTTTTGTAGAGGCGTGACCCAGATTGAGTGGTGAAGGGGTTAGGGATAAATTTTTCATCAGTCAAATCGGGACGGTTTAGGTAGCCTCGGGCGACGCCAGCACCGCCGATGTGTAGTTCACCCGATACGCCGATGGGGACTGGCTTTAGGAGGCGGTCGAGAATATAAATTTGCGTGTTAGCGATGGGACGACCGATAGGAGGAAGTATCGGCCAATTGTCCGCTGAATTAGTGAGGGTAAAAGTGGTGACAACATGGCTCTCCGATGGTCCATAATGATTGTGCAAAGTACAATCAGTTAGCTTGCTCAACCAGCTAGAAATGGCGGGAGTAATCTGCAACTGTTCACCAGCAGTAATGATTTCCCGTAAATAGCTGGTAACTAATTCACTACCAGTAGCTACCTCAGCTATTTGCTGTAAGGCAACAAAGGGGACAAACAGTCTCTCAACAGCTTTTTCTTGGAGTAAACCTAACAAAGCGAATGCATCTCGTCGTAATTCCTCTGCAATCAAGAGTAATGTCCCTCCAGAACACCAAGTAGAAAACATTTCTTGGAAGGAGACATCAAAGCTGATAGGAGCAAATTGTAGAGTTTTTGCCCCGCTAGAAATTGTCGTATTTTGAAGTTGCCACAAGATCAGATTGCAAAGAGAAAAATGATTCATTGCTACTCCCTTAGGCTGACCTGTAGAACCGGAAGTATAAATCACATAAGCCAAGTTAGTTGCTTGCACACCAGTGATTGGATTCTCCTCACTCGACCGGGAAATCACCTGCCAATCAGTATCTAAATAGACAAACTGCGCTTCATATTCAGGTAGCTTCTCAACCAGTCGCTGTTGCGTCAACAGCACCTTAACTTGAGCGTTTTGGAGCATAAAGCTCAAGCGTTCAGTAGGATACTCTGGGTCAAGCGGCACATAAGGACCACCAGCCTTGAGGATACCAAGCAATCCCACTACCATCTCTAGGGAGCGCTCCACGCAGATACCCACCGAAACTTCTGGCCCCACACCCAGAGTTCTCAAGTGATGTGCTATTTTGTTAGCCCGTTGGTTGAGTTGGAGGTAGGTCAACTGTTTATCTTCAAAAACCACCGCAATGGCATCGGGCGATCGCGTAACCTGTTCCTCAAACAACTGGTGGATACACTTATCAGAGGGATATTCTTTTGTGGTGTTGTTCCATTCCGCTAGCAACTGGTATCCCTCTGCTTCGGTTAGCAGGGGCAATTCTGAAATCTTCTGGTTTGGATTAGCAACTATTCCCTCTAACAGCACCTCAAATTCAGCCATGCGGCGGCGGATTGTCGCAGCATCAAATAAGTTAGTATTGTACTGACACTCCAGCACGAGTTTGTTTTTTGTTTCGCTGGCATTCACCGCCCATTCAAAATTTTCATAAGTTCTCGGATTCGAGAAGACTTCAGCCTTAAAACCTTCAAAATTCAGCTGATCTTCCGTAAGCTGCACATCCAAATTAAAACTTACAGGCACTAGCGGAATGCGACTGAAATCCCGTGGCATTGCTAGTTTTTTGACCAGAGTACCGAAGGTTAGCTGCTGGCGTTCGATCGCATCTAAAACTCCAGTGCGGCGCGATCGCAAATAATCGATAAAAGATTGTTCTCCGTTAATTTGGGTACGCAACGGCAAGAAACTTACGCAGTGTCCGGCAAGCTTGTCTTTGCCCCCAACAAGCTGTCCCGCCGCCGGCATTCCGACAACCAAATCCTCTTGTCCGCACAAGCGGTAGATAAAAGCTTCAAATCCAGCCAAGAGAATTGTAAAAAAACTGCACCCTGCTTTCTTTCCCTGGCGTTTGAGGTTAGCAACCAAATCCGGCTTTAGTTCCCAATCTTCCCGCGAACCCTTGTAAGTTCTCAAAGGAGGCCGCGCTCTGTCTGTCGGCAAATCCAGCACTGGAATCGTGCCTGAAAACTGATTTAACCAATACTTTTCAGCGGCAATAACTTCGGGGCTTGTTGCTTGTTCTTCTTGTAAAATTGCGTACTCTATAAAACTTTCGGGCTGTGGAAGATTGACCGCTAAGCCTTGATTTTTTGCAGAATAAATTTCACCCAAATCAGGGAATAATATGCCCCAAGACCAGCCATCGCAAATGATGTGGTGACCGGTGAGAATAACGATGTATTCCTGTTCTTGCAGCTTGATAATTTGACTGCGAAACAGCGGCCCGCGCACTAAATTGAAAGGCTGCTCGACTTCTTGGCGGCGCAAATGTGCTAATTTAGATTCGCGATCGCGATCGTCGAAAATTGACAAATCTATCAAAGGAATATCAATTTCGATCGCAGAGGCAATGCAAAGAGTCGATCCGTCCGGGCTAAATGTTGTCCGCAGCGACTCGTGCCGCTGCACCAATTCTTGAATTGAAAATCGGAGAGATTCAACGTCGAGATTTCCTTGCAATCGCAGACACATCGACTCGTTGTAAGCGCAATTTGCCTCGTCTTCCATTTGCACGGCAATCCAGATTTCCTTTTGCGATTCCGTCGCGGGTACGCAAGCAAAAAGTTCTCCGCCTGCAAATGGATCGAAGTCTACAGCAGTTAGTTTTGGTTGTAAATCTACGGTTGTTTTCATTGCAATTAACGTTGATGCACGTAAATAAATTAAATTGTCTTTGTTGTAGTTTGAAAAAGGTAGATTGGGATTTATCGTTGGGTGGGGGCGGGTTTATGAGATTATTAGTCTTAGGCATAGATGGTTGGTAAAACCCGCCCCTACAGGATTTAATTGCCAATTATCACTGTTATTTCTATAAGCTTTCTCCTACTTGTAAATGTTTGCCTGGACGCTCTGGATCTGCTACGTACCAAGCGGGATTGCCGTTAGGATCTCGCCCTAATTTCGCACCGGGTACGGGAGCATTGTTGGCGAAAGCGGTTGAGGACTTTCCTCCATTAATATTACTGTGATTGTGGAATTCGATCGCCCTCACAGTTTCCCCCGATCCACCGGCTAAAAATCCGGCTGACTGCAATTCGGCAATACTGTTTTTAAATGCCTCCTTGATAAAAGCAATATCTGCGTCGGAATGGGCTAAGGTCAGGAAACACGGGCGGTGATCCCAAATGTGAATGCCTTTTTCTCGCAGCGAGTAGAAAAGCAGTTCTCCATGCGTAAAATCTTGCGGGTAGGTGATTTTGAACAGGGAACCAAAGTTTTTAACCGTGAAAGGTGCTTGTTCGCGATCGAACATGGCGTTCAATTCTGCAACTAATTGGTCAGTTTTGGCATTGAGATCGCGCTGCAAGGAAGACCCGCCCCGTTTCAAATATTCGAGGGATGCTTTGGCGGCTGCTAATGTCAGCGGGTGGCGCACAAAAGTTCCGGCAAAATAAGTAACGCCTACTTCGGGGAAAGAGTCGTCTCCGAATTGCCAAAATCCGCCATCTAATGCGTCCATCCAAGCCGATTTGCCCGCAATTACCCCGATCGGCATCCCCCCGCCGACGACTTTGCCGTAGGTACCAATATCTGCTTGTACGCCGAAGTATTCTTGGGCGCCGCCCGGTGCTACTCGGAACCCGGTAATCACTTCGTCCATAATGAAGGCGCAACCGGCTTGCTCGGTAATCCGGCGCACTTCGTGGAGGAATTCTCGCGGTTGCCAGTCGGGGCGGCGGCTTTGTACGGGTTCTACCATGATGGCTGCAAACTCGCCCGCCCGCGCTTTGAGGATTTCCAGGGATTCGGGTTCGCCGTAGTCGAGGATTAAGGTGTTATCAACGGCGGATTGGGGAATTCCCGGTGCTGCGGGGAGCGATCGCAATTTCTTAGTTCCGCGCACGATTACTTCGTCGAAATTTCCGTGATAGTCTCCGGTAAACGTGACGATCGTATTGTTGCCGGTGACGGTGCGCGCGAGTCGCATTGCACCCAAAACTGCCTCAGAACCGGTATTGCAGAAGGCGACGCGATCGTGCTTGGTCATTTCGCACACGAGTTCGGCGACTTCCCCGGCTAGCGGTGTTTGCGGCCCGATTTCAAAGCCTAATTGCATTTGGGCGGCGATCGCTTCTGTGATAAATGGCGCTGAATATCCGAAAAAGTTCGACCCGAAACCGTTGGTTAAATCGACATATTCGTTATCGTCTTTATCCCAAAGTTTGGAACCGGACGATCGCACTGTGACAATTGGATAAACCAACTCTTTCATCGTCCGGTTAAAGCCGGAAACTACGCGCGGATCGGCGAGGTGGTGGCGGTGAGTCTGAGCGTACTGTTTCGATTTTTGGGTTCGCACCATGTACCGCTTGACAAATGTTTCTAAATATGCTTTTTGCGATGGAGTTAAGGCACCGCGATCGGATGTGTCAATGCGGGCGGCCGCGCCGAATACTTTTTTGGGTTCGGCGGTGGGTTCGGCGGATGGTGCAGGTGCGGCGGCTGGGGCGATCGTGCTGCCATTATTGTGGGATTGCGGGATCTGTTGCACCGGTGCGGGGGGCTGCACCATTTGAGGTGGGGCTGTCGGTGCCGGCTGCGCGGGAACACCGCCACCTAACAATTCTAGGTGTCGCGACATAATCTGCAACTGCTGGCCGATCAAGTATTCGAGGTTGCTCGATTGTAAGGGTTGCAATAGATGAGCTGGCGGGGCAGGCAGATTTACCGGGGCGCTGGCGGCAATTGGTGCGGGAGGCGCTGCTAGGGGCGGTGCTACCGTGCCCGGAGATGCCGGAGGTGCCGGAGGTGCTACCGCCACAATTGCGGGCAAAACTTCCGGCGGCAAAGATCTGTCGATAAATTCAGATAAAGTTTCGAGACTGGGGAAAGTTTCTAGTAGCTGGCGGAAGGTAATTTTAACGTTAAATTCTTTTTGCAAGTTCAGCGCTACTTGAGTCAAAGACAGAGAATCCAAACCCATTTCTAAAAAGGTTAGATCGTCGCTGACGCTACCTAAATCTTCACCAGAAGTTTCTTCTAAGATATTTTTGATTTTGGGAATGAGCCTTTCTTTGCGAGCTGGTTGTTGGGTTGCGACTTGTGAATTTGGCATTGGTTGTTGACTGTTGACTGTTGACTGTTGACTGTTGACTGTTGACTGTTGGGAATTGGGCATGGGG
>NZ_JADEWT010000038.1 GCF_015207505.1 Tychonema sp. LEGE 06208 | reverse complement strand
GCCACCGCCAATACCACCGCCCCTGCCACCATCACTGCCACCATCCCCTGCCGGGTTGCCACCAAAGATAGTGCCTGCACCACTCCCGCCTCGTGCGCGACTGTCGGTTTCGTAACCGCCTTCCCCACTGAAGCCCCCGCCACCAGCCCCGGCATACAGACTGCTAATCCCGCCACCGCCACCAAAGCCGCCACCGCCACTGCCACCATAACGGCCACTGCCACCAGAGCCACCAGAGCCACCAAAACCACCACCGCCACCGCCACTGCCAAAGCTGCCATTGCCACCAATTGCTTGGTTATTTGAGAAGGTGACGTTATTGGCGGTGACGCTACCACCATTTATGAACAGGACACCCCCCATACCGCCGCCGCCTCCACCGCCGTCGCCACCCTTGCCCCGACCGTTTGCCAGGGTGAGGTTGTTGAATTGAACAGTCCCTTGGTTGACGAAGAAGAGGCGGACATCGCCATTGTCGTTGCTGCCATTTTTGTTGGCATCGCCGCTGATAGTCAGGTTGTTGACTCCAGGGCCTTTGATGGTGAGGCTGTCGTTGACGATGAGTTGTGTTGAAAGGGCAATGGTTCTGGGTACGGCAAAGAAATTTGGGTCGAAGATAATTGTGTCTGCGCCTGCTTGGGCATTAGCCTGTTTGATGGCAAATCGCAGGGAACCGGGATCGCTTTCGTTGTCGTTGAGGTTAGTGACGGTGAAAGTAGCCATGATTTTTGCTCTATACTTTTACTTTGGTTTAAACAATAGGCAACTCAGCTTCTTTAAGAAATGTGGAGTTTCTTTTCAAGAAGCCTGCTTTCTGAGTTCTTCGTAACATATTGATTTTGATTCACAATCTGAGCCAAGCGGTCAAATACCTGTGCGTTCAGCCGAGACACGCTCGTCACCCTGACTTCATAATCCGCGATCGCCCTGAAATACTTTTTGTCTGTTCCTCAAAATTAGCTAATTTTTTTTTGTATCGCACCAGGCTGTTACGTAATTTTACATAGTCCGCAAAGCGATGCGAAATTGTCGATCGAATGCGAGGATTGACAAGTGGCGATGCACCCTAAAGCTACTGTTGCACGAGTTCTGAGAATTAGTACAAGTTCCCCGAAAGCAGACGAAATAATGCGATCGTCCTTTCGGCCCTGTTTCAGATCAACTCCTCTCTTCATCGGAATAGTAAATTCGAGTTGACGGTTGACGGTTGACGGTTGACGGTGAAGAGTGAACAGTCAACATCACCAGGAGTGTAACCGGAAATGATCTAACCTGGTATTCCCCATCAATCAACTGCATTTGATATTTAAACTTTTTGCAGTTTATAAAGTTCCTTAAACTTACGCTGCTGCTCCTTGTGGTCTACTATCGGATCGGGATAATGAAGCAGCCGGCGTTCTATAGGTGAAATATTTCCTGTTAGCAAAAGTTTCGTATCAACTCGGCGCAATTCTGGAACCCAGTGCCGAATATATTCCCCTTCCCGGTCAAATTTCTGAGCTTGACTGGCGGGATTAAATATTCGCAAAGGTTTCGGATCCATACCGCTAGATGCGCTCCACTGCCAGCCGCCATTGTTAGCAGAAAGGTCGCCGTCAATCAAATTTTGCATGAAGTATTTTTCACCCCACTGCCAGTTAATAATTAAATCTTTGGTGAGGAAACTAGCGACTATCATCCGACAGCGATTGTGCATCCAACCAGTCTGATTTAACTGCCGCATTGCCGCATCGATAATCGGATAACCAGTTTTGCCCCTGCACCAAGCTTGAAACAGCTTTTCATCGTTCTCCCAAGGAAAATTTTTGAATGTTTGACGGTAGGGCCCATCTGCTAATTCAGGGAAGTTATACATGGCGTGTTGGTAAAATTCTCGCCACGCTATTTCCTGTTGCCAAGTGCGGATGCTTGTGCGCGCTTCTTCGCTGCGGCAAGTGTCCATTACTATCTGGGTAGCTTGCCAAACTGTGCGGATACCAATTGCACCGAATTTGAGGGCGGCGCTGAGTTGCGATGTGCCGTTATTTGCGGGCAAATTTCGCTGTTCTTGATATTCGTAAATGGCGATTTCGCAAAATTCTTCCAACTTTGCTCGCGCGGCATCTTCTCCGGGTTCTAAAACTAATGGATTTTCCCAAGTAAATCCCAAACTAGATGCCGTTGGCAGTGTTTCTATTGCACCTATTTGGTTGGCGATTTCTTGTTCTTGGGCGCTTAATCCGGTCATTAATTCCAGATAAGTTATCGGCAGTGTCTCTACTGGTTCAGCTTTGGGTTGGCTGTGCCAATTTTTCCAAAATGGTGTATAAACTGTGTAGGGTTTTCCTGCACCGGTGCGAATATCGTCGGGGGCGTGCAGGATTTGATCCCAGAAAATTTCAACTTTAATTCCTGCTTGTTCGAGAGCTTTTGATACGCTGATATCTCGCTCTTTTGCATAGGGTTCAACATCCCGGTTCCAAAATACTGCTTTGGCATCGATTGCGGTTGCTAATTTTGGGATGCCGTGACTTGGTTCATTTTGAATTATCAGCAATTGGCTGCCTGCTTCGCTGTAATGCTGCTGAAGTTTTTGCAAGCAACCTATCATGTAGGTGACTCTGGCTGGCGCTACGTCATCGCGATCGAGAATATTGCGATCCAGGCAAAAAATCCCGACTACTTTCGGGCTTTGCTGGCGCGCGGCAGCCAGTCCGATGTTGTCAGAAATACGTAAATCTCGACGGTGCCAAAATAAAATTAAGTCTGACATTTGATTTGAGGTTTGAGATTTTTGTAGGTGCGTCGCTGCCAGAATTCTAGTTGTTGACGACTCTATCTAAGTGACGCACCGCGATACTATTTTACATCAAAAAAGGGCGCGCTAGAAAAAAGCTAGAAATTGATTTTGCATCAATTGGTTCCCCGGCTAAAATGGCTTTTTCTAATTCCTCTGGAGTGAACAAAACTGTTTCCATGTCTTCATCATCGTCTTGTTCTGGCGGCTCTTCCAGCTTGACCAAATCTTGGGCTAAAAAAGCATAAATGATTTCGTCAGAATAACCTGGCGCGAGCATGAATTTGCCTAATTCCTGCCATTTGCCGGCGCGATATCCGGTTTCTTCTTCGATTTCGCGTTTGATAGTTTTTGCGGGATCTTCATTAAGTTCGATCGTCCCGGCGGGAAATTCTAAAATCCGTCCTTTGGCGGCGAAGCGATATTGCCGCACCAAGACGAGTTTACCTTCGGGAGTGACGGGAACTGCAAGTGCTCCACCCGGGTGGCGAATACATTCCCAGTCGCCTTCGGAACCGTTGGGAAGGCGCAGGCTAGCTACGTCAAAGTTGAATTTGCGCCCTTGGTAAAACAGGCGCTGTTTGAGGAGTTGGGGTAGTTCTTTTCCTAATGGCATAAGCGATAAGCGAATAATGTTTGATTGCACTAATTTATGACATCATAGGCGATTGAAGCCATTAAATTTTGCTCAATTTTTACATTATCAAAATTCAGGGGATTAAAACCCCCGCTTTCAGGGTGTCAGGTTTTTAGGCTGGGGTGTAAATCCCTATCCTAAAAACCTCGCTGTCAACTGTCAACTGTCAATTGTTTAACATTTTTTGCACTCCCGAACAGTTTACAGTTTGCTGGAGTTGCCCGATCGCGCTTTTCGTCACTGGATGCACCCAATCCGGCGCAATTTCTGCTAAAGGTACTAATACAAAAGCTCTTTCGGTCATCCGGGGATGAGGTAAAGTCAGTGTCGGAGTTTCTAAGATTAAATCATCATACAGCAGCAAATCCAAGTCGAGGGTTCTCGGCCCCCATTTTTCGCGGCGAATCCGATTAAATTTTATTTCAATTTCTAATAAAGCTGCTAGCAATTGTTTCGGTTCTAGGGCAACTTCTAGGATGGCACAGGCGTTGATGTAATGGGGTTGGGGAGGCCCGACGGGGGCGGTTTTATACCAGCTAGAATGGGATTTTACTGCGATTTTTGGTGTGTTGTTGAGAGTGGCGATCGCGCTTTTGAGTGTGGCGAGGGAGTCGCCTAAGTTGCTACCGAGGGCGATCGCACATTTTGTTGATTTCATTGGGAATTGGGAGTTGGGGTTACGCACAGGTATTTACGAGCTGTTCTGCATTTAAATTCTGTTTTTGGGGCCGGTGAAATGCCCACCACAAGATTTTTATTAAAGTTGAATTGGAATATTTTAACCGCAGAGAACGCAGAGAGCACAGAGGGAGATAAGAGAGATGAATAATTCCGATGAATAGCGGATTAGATCTAAGTCTCCATTGCGCTCTAAAATATTGTTTTAATTTTAGCTTAATTTACGGTTAATCTTTGTTTGTTATCATTAACAAATGTCAGTATTTAAGTAATAAATTAATGAGTTTGCACCGTCGCATTTTGTCTGCCGTCATCTTGGCAACTCTCAGTTGAGCAGCAAGCACATCGATAGCTTTGGCTGAAACTAAGGAAAGCTATCTTACCCTAAATTCGGACGACAGTCAATCTTTTGCGGGTTTAGTGCAGCAGGCGGAAGATTTGGCCGCATTGTCGATCGCCCGCCAGTTTCAAGAAAATCCCGAATTAACAGTAGTTACGGTGATAATTACAGCGACTCGCAGCCGGCAGTTAGTTCCGGTTTTGCGATCGAGAGTATCGCGCCGCGACTGGCAGAAAGATTCGAGAATCGAACTGTGGACTAGATATTTTGCCGATGCAAAATTGCTGCTGGGATTCAGAGACAGCAATGTTTCCGCCGCAAATACCGGGCCTTCGCCAGCGATTAATGTACCAGCGCCCAGTCGATCGGCATCTAGACAAAACGATCCCGGTTTTCGAGATGATTGAAATCGGGCATCGGGCATCGGCCAAACAGGGCGAGCGCGAAGCGGAGGGATTGGGAATTGGTAGCAAACAACAAATAACAAACAACCAATAACCAATTATTAACCCAAATATAATTCCACTTTAATTAACCTAAAGGTTAACTTCCCTTAATGTAAGAGTGATAAATTTTCCTACGGAATCATCTGATTAGGGATGTGGGTTGAATAGGAATTTATGTCTAAAATAACTCGCCGACAACTGTTAATTTTCTTCGGTAGCAGTGCAGCTACTACTGTCCTTGCACCTCAACTAACTCAAACACTCTTCGGCATCAATTCCACCTCGGCGGAATCTATTATAGGGCCGCTATCTTTCACTCCGTTAAGACTTCCTCACCCGCTGCCAGTTTATCAAGAATTGTCCAGTTTCATGCCAACAAGCATAAACGGACAGGGAACAGTGATGGCGGCCTCGCAGAATACTAAATTAACCAGCTACAGCGTGGTTGATGATGTGGTTGTGCCGCCGGAATACGAACGCTATGTGATTCTCCGCTGGGGCGATCGAGTTTTTCCCGATCCGGCAGACTATTTCGGCTACAACAACGACTACACGGGCTTTGTAGGGATTCGCGGCAGCAATGGCGACGGCTATCTCTGGGTTAACCACGAGTACGTATCTTTCCCGATGTCGAAAATCGCGCCGGAAGCGCCGTCAGATGTGGCATCTTTTCCTGCGACCGATCGCGCCGTCCTCGGTATAGACTTATCCGTAAAGAATCAGGCTACCCTCGGCGAATTTTTGTACAACCTCGGCGGATCGATCGTCCGCATTACCAAACAAGCTAACGGTAGATTTTTGGCGATCGCCGGCGACTCCCTCAACCGCCGTATCCACGGACTTTCCGGCCTCGGAATCAACAGCCAGCGTGCCGACAAATACAAAGATGTCACATCCTGGGGAAGCAGACAAGGCGACGACAACTACCTCACGGGTACGGGCCCTGCTGCTACCCAAGTCTTCGCCCAAGTCAACAGCGACGGGCTGGGAAACCGGATCGTCGGTACAGCCTACAACTGTTCCGGCGGCACAACCCCCTGGGGTACAATCCTCTCCGCCGAAGAAAACTTCCAAGGTAGCGAAGCATTTTTCATCGGAGTCCAGGAAAATGTCAAACCCAACGGCGGCCAAACCGGCTACGCCAAGGGCACTACCGGCGAAGAATTCGGCTTAGTCGGCGAAAAATACGGCTGGATGGTAGAAGTCGATCCCCAAGATCCCAGTTTTCGCCCCCGCAAACACACCGCTTTAGGTCGTTTCCGCCACGAAAATGTCGCGATTCGCGCTGAAGCGGGACGCAAGTTAGTAGTGTACATGGGGGACGATCGCCGTGGCGGACACACCTGGAAATTTGTCAGCAACGGTACTGTCACCAATCCCGCAGATAAAACCAACAGCCGCTTATTTGAAGACGGCACTTTGTACGTTGCCCAATACAACCGCAACGGTGCGGGAAGATGGCTGCCGTTGGCATTAAATAGCCCGACGAATCCAGTGAGTCCTTCTAAAGTTGGCGAAGCGGAATTAGCAAGTTTTGGCAAAGCGCAAAGAGATGCCAATACTCGCTTGCCCAAACGCAGCGGAATTGCCGGTCAAACAGAAGATGGCGGTTCTTTTGTAGTAGATACAACTAATGAAGCAACAGCACTTTCCGGCTACAGAAATAAAACTCTGGCTAATTTCTACACCAGCCAAGGTGCGGTTTTAGTTGATGCTTTCTTAGCTGCTAATTTGATTGGCGGAACTCCGACGGCGCGGCCGGAAGATTTGGAAGTTAATCCCACAACTAAGGAAGTTTTCATTTCCTATACTGACGGCGCACCTGGTAGTGACGGTTATCCAGATTCCCGGATTTTTACTGTTGCTAAATACACTGTCGCCCTCAATAGCACCCAGC
The DNA here is from genome assembly GCF_015207505.1 of Tychonema sp. LEGE 06208. Classification (GTDB taxonomy): domain Bacteria; phylum Cyanobacteriota; class Cyanobacteriia; order Cyanobacteriales; family Microcoleaceae; genus Microcoleus. Next base: position 41,293 of record NZ_JADEWT010000038.1, on the reverse strand, counting down.
AGTCGGGAGGAATTTACAAAATAATTGAAGATAGTTCCGACGGTGCGGGTTTGACTTTCCGCTGGCAGCGTTTTGTTCAAGGTGGAGAAGCGGGTTCAGTCTCTGGGGCTGGCTTTGCTAGTGTAGACAATTTGGATTTTGACACTCAAGGCAATATTTGGGGTGTGACTGATATGTCTACGAGCACGCACAACGGTTTTGATGTTGGTGCTGCTGGGAAGCCAAATGCGATCGACCATAAAAAAACTGGAAATGTCTCGGATTTTACGGGTGTTTTCGGTAACAATTGGCTGTTTTATATTCCGACATCGGGGCCGAATGCGGGTACGGTAATTCCCTTTGCTCAAGGCCCGAATCGGTGCGAAATGACTGGGCCGACTTTTGTGGGAGATACGCTGTTGCTTTCGGTTCAGCATCCGGGGGAAGATTGCCCGATCGATGATGGTACTGTACTGAGTCGGCAAATTGAAATGTTGGATTTAAACGGTGCTGTTTTTAATCAGACTCGCAGTGTTTCTCGCGGCAGTTTGTGGCCTAGCAATATCTCGAATGATTCGCGCCGATCCCCGATGCCGTCGGTGATTGGAATTCGCCGCGTGCGATCGACTACAACGGGTCAGTTTGTCTAAATAAGACTTGCGCGTGAAGCTCTAGAAACCGGGTTTTTTGCCTAGATATGTCGTTGCAGTCGGCAGATTTGGTAAAAACCCGGTTTCTTTGGTCGAGTGCGTAAATCCTGCTTAAGTAAGCCCATTTCAAAAACCTGAACACCCAGAACCCCGACTTTACCGAAGTAGGGACACGGCACTGCCGTGTCCCTACCGGACTATATTAGTACCATACAAATACGAGACTAAGAAAATTGTATTTGGCGGTATAAATCGGCGATCGCAATTTCTAGATTCACCGATTCAAGTTGCAAGGAATCGCCCAAACCATACTCGGAGAGAACCCATTGCCCCTGTTGATTGCGCCGAAACATCTCTACTCCAGGCTGTTCAACTTGCACCAATACATACTCTTGCAGTGTTGAAAATTGGCGGTATTTCGCAAATTGAATGCCACGATCTACTGCTTCGGTGGAAGGCGATAAAACTTCGATAATCAAGGAAGGAAATTGCACTAATTGTGGATCGTTATCGCGATCGTCGCAAGTTACCACAACATCTGGATAAAAATACTTTTGCCCTGTTTCCACTTGGACTTTGACATCGACGATGTAAGGTTCGCAAGGGCGATCGACAAGGGCATCATCTAGGATTCTGAAGAAATTTCCTGAAATCCGATTGTGATTGCGGGTGCCGCCACTCATGGCGACGACTTCGCCATCCCAATACTCGTAGCGTTCCTCTTGGGTGGGTTCCCAAGCCAGGTATTCTTCTGCGCTCATCGATAGGCGATCGGGTAAGGCAACCATAATGCGATCGGGAATACAGTATGTTTCTAGAATAGCTTGAAGAAAAGGGCGGTTGAAGGGCGATCGGTTTGATTTTAGATTTTAGATTTTAGATTTTAGATTTTGGTTACAATCCTTTGATATACTGCCTCAACACAGGCGGCAGAGTGTAAAAATTTGCTTGTTGTTCAATCAATGAGCGCCGCGATAGATATTGCAGCGCATTTACCAAATCAGACAGCGGAATTATGTCATTTTCTAGCAATTTTGCGCGGTTGACTGGCTGGCTTTCTTTCGCTAACAAGGAGATTACTTGTTTTTCTAGTTCGGATAGGCGATCGAACTGCTGCTGTAAAACATCTTTCAAATCTTCTGGTAACAATATGGTATCATCTGGTAATAACTGATTCGCGCCTCCTCCCAACTCTTGAATCAGAGTCGCCACGCTTTTTAACCATAGGGGGTTGCCTTCGTAGCGATGAATGAGTGCTTCAGTATTCTCACTTGCTTCTAAGCCATAATCTTTCAGGATTTCCCCTGCGGCTGCGGTGTCTAAACCTTTGAGTTGTAAGGTACGAATGGCAGTATTTTGGTTTTTAACTTGAGTCACTTCTCTGGGTTGTTCCCAACCGATTAACAGAAAGCAGCTTTGATGGGATAATTTTTCGATTTGTTTGAATAAAGAACGATATTCTTCGGATTCTGGTTTGTATTTTCCTGCCAATTCGCCGCTACAAAAAAGGTTTTGAACGTCATCTAAGACTATTAAACAGCGATGTTTTTGTAAATATTTAATTAGAGGTAAGCGTTTCTGGTTAGTTGCAGGTGAATCTAGGTTTTCTGACTGGGATAAAAGCTGGATTAGTTCGTGTTGAAATTCGTCGAAAGTGTGGGATGCGTCTATGGTGCGCCAAATTATGTAATCAAATTCATCTTTTATTTGTTGTACGAGTTGTACTGCTAGGGATGTTTTGCCGATGCCGCTGATGCCGGTGAGGGTTATTAGGCGGCTGTGTTGTTGTAGAATCCAGGTTGTGAGGGTTTGGTGTTCGGAAGTGCGATCGTAGAAATCTCCCAATTCCGGCATTTCGCTTAAATCTTGATGTAGAGTTTTGGTTTGTTTTGGGTTAGCTGTTTCCTGATTTGGTGGGTTTGAGTTTGGGATATTTGGCGGGTGTCTAGCTTCTCCACAAATATTAAAATTACCGATAGCTACAACGTCTTGTGCAAAGTTTGAAACATTAGAGACTTGAAACCTATGAATTGCCGATCGAAAATTCTTTTTATTGACATCTTCTCCCAACTCTTCTGAAAGTAATTGCCATAATTCCGAAGCCGCATTCTAACACGACTTTCAGAACAGTCAAAGTCTTTGGCTACGTGCTTGTATGTCTCGTGTTGTAGAGTTGCTTTTACTACCGCCTCTTGTAAATCGTCAAGGTGTTGACCCGTTTTCTCGAAGACTATGCGATCGGCGAGGTTTAACATTTCTTTAAGATTCATCGGCTTAAGAGGCTGGGATGATTTTGTGTATTATGGCACAGTTTTAGACATTTTAGTATATTTTTAGATATTTTGGTACATAACTGGATTTAAAGAGAGCGGAAGCAGCATAAAGTAGTTGGCAAAATAGGACATTTTTTGAGTACACAAAAGTTTTATTTCTAAATAAAATAGGAGCAAGTAAATAATTGAATCTTAGCACTGAGAAAAGAATATGGATGCAGTTTTAAAGTTTTTGGGGGTTATGGTGCTTGGCGCAATAGTTTTGACTCTTTTGGCAACTCTTGGGCCATTTGGGGCAATTATTGCATTCTTTATAGTAGGTGCAGCCGTTGTGGGAATGGGAAAGGGGAAAGATGACAAAAAATGACAAATTCTGGTGATATTGATAGAGGGAATTTTGGAAAAGGAGGAAAGACTTGACTGATTTCACAAGCCTTTCAGACATTAAAGATTCATTAATCAGGGCCTTAGAGACTCTTCCTGAAGAGACGATTCTTCTGGCTGACGAGGCAGGTTCGACCTTTGCAAAAGCTAATCTTGTCGAAAATGTCCAGCAAGATATTGAGCGATTAGAAAGTTTTTGGGAGTTTCTTCACGATTATCGAAATACAAAAGTTATTGCATTAGTTGGAATGGTTAATGCAGGCAAGTCTGCTCTTGGAAATCACCTTCTAAATCGTGGAGAATCAGGTGTTTTCCAAGAAGCATCTATTCGTGAAACCTCACAAGCTCAGGAAGCCAAAATTGATGAAGAAACAGTGATTATTGACTTGCCGGGTTTAGGTTCTGTTCTTTGCGAAGAAGATGACACAATAGTTAAAGGCATCATCCGTCGAGCCAATCTTTTACTACTTGTGTTTGATGTTAGCTATCCGATTCCGAGACATTTTTACGAGTTTCTCAAGAGCAACGAGGTACTCAAAAGCAAAGCATTACAACGGATTGTTATTGTCATCAACAAAATAGACTGCTTATCTGATTTACCTGAAAAAGTTAAACAGAAGCAGATTCAGAGCTATATCAACTTTCTGAGTCATGGTAATGAAAAGATGGAATTTGAAGGAATTGCTAGACTTTTTGACTATGAGATTCCGATTGTATCATTCTCAGTAGCCGAAGCAAGAAGATATTCAAATAGCGATCGAGAGCGCCAATTAAGACAAGTGATTTACGAATCTCTTGAAGTTAACTCTAACAGTGCTATCAATCGTGCTGAAGTTGAATTGGTTGAAGTTGCAAGTAAATATTCAATTGTAATTGCCAGTTACATCGCACTACGAAAACGTGAAGAAAAACTGGGCGAACAAATGACATATAAAATTCAAACAGTAATCGGACAAATAAATGAATCTATTAATAGAGAAGTGGATACCTTATCTAACCGTATTGGAAAAATTCGAGGATCTTGTCTTCAAGAGATGCGGAATTATCAAACTACGGGTGATGAGCGTTTTTGGCAAGGTGATAATTTTAGATGGAAGAAGAATAAGTCTATGCAATGCCGAGATAGATATCAGGATGAAATAGTCTCTGAATTTCAGATATTTGTTAGTAACTTGCGAAGTAATATTTTAATTGTTGCAAGAAATTTAGTTGGAAGCTTTCAAATTAGCGAACCTAGTAGTGACTCGATTATATCGAATTTGAAAAATTCTATATACGAAATTTGGGATGCTTTTGATGATTATTGGTTTTTGGATAAAGATAGAGATACATTTGACCGAAGCATTGAACAATCCGATCAATATTTTAATAGGGCTGCAAATGAAATTGATAACTGGCTTACTCAATTCCAAAAAGATATTTCTGAAACTCTCTTTACAAATTTGACAAAAATTAACATCTTTGAAGAATATTATTTTTACAAAAATCATGCGGATTCCCTACAATATTTTTGTGATGTTTTAACCTCTATTGATTGACTCAGATCGATTTTTCTTACAAATGTACATATTCGATTAACACAGGAGAAAAAAAATGACACAACAACCAGCTTATAAGACTTTCCGCGTTAGCATCAATGCAAATACTCTGCTTGATGATTTTGCTCCGGTTTTAATCGAGGATATCTCCAAAAAATTTCAACCTATCTTCCAGTTGAAAGAAAGTTATTGCGAACAATTGTTACAGCATTGCAATAAGTTTCAGACTTTCTCTGAGTTTACTGCCCTTACTACTAGACTTCGTGAGTACATTGGAGAAGTGAAAAATGATTTCAAAGATTGTGAAGAGAATATCAACTATTTCACATTGGTATTCATGGGAGCCGTAAGTGCTGGTAAAACATCAATGATCTGCGATTTTCTTAATGTTAACCCGGATCAACTTAATCAATGGCTTCGCTCCAGCAGTAACTTTCAACCGACAGAAGATGCTGTAATTATTGCAGGTGAAGTTGCAACCACAAATGTATATGAATTCTTGGTTGAATCTAGTCACATTCGACTGGTTGACATTCCAGGGACAGGGGGTGTTGTTCACGACAACACTACAATAGCTCCTTTTATTAACAAGGCTGATTGCCTGATTTTTCTATCCAATGCTCAATCCGATCTCACCCGTGATGATTACGACTTTGTTGTGCGACATATAGTTGGACTAAAAGATGCGAGTGAGCTAACGGAGGAAAATGCTTCCAACAAAAAAGCCCTGATTGTTGTCAACAAGTGGGATACAGTAACTCGGAATATCCCAGAAATAGATAAGCAGCAAAAGGAATGGGAGAAAAAAAAGAAGTGGATTCTTTGGGGAGGCAAAACTTTCGGTGGATTAAGTAACCTATTCAAGCGAACCCTAACAATTGTTCCGGCTACTACAACCCAAAGGATTTTTGATGAAGACACAGGAAGCTATGAACGTTACGGAAAAATTGATCTTACCGAAGTGATGGATGCTCTGAAAAGTATCCTTGTGGAAGAGGGGATTCAAATCAAATTGGATCGTCCTAAAATAATTCTCAAACGCTCTCTAACTAATACAATAGAGGTTCTAAAAAATGAGCGAACAAAGCGATCTGTTGATGAATTAGTTGCTGATTTAGAGAAATTAGGAATTAAGGTTTCTGTTAATTCTAACACCATAATGACACTTTTAGGCTCTCGATTAGAAAGCCTTCAAAATCGACTAAAACGCGACTTGTATTCTCAAATCAAAGATGGCTTTGACGAATGGAAGCCTAGTGTCTCTGTGATGGATCGAATTAAGGGGTTGTGGCCGAAAGAGTGGTGGGGATCTGAAAAGTTCGGTGCCAAAGCTGTTCAGGAAGAATTGAAAGATCGTTGGAAAACAGAGATCGAAGCTTTATTGCGTGAAAGTATTAAGCCTAAAGATATCAAGCGCACAATCAATGACGAGGCTGATTCAATCAGCAAGCTGTTAGAAGCAACCTTTAAATCACAATTGGCTGAACTTCAGCAGCAAGCGGTAAGGGAACGACTGTCAAAGGGAGTATCGCTTGAATCGTTTGATGCTAGTAGCCTCAATCTGACGGGTTCTGGTCAAGCGCTTGAGAATGCAATTAATAAAGCAGTGTCTGAGGTTCAATACAGTATTGTGGATGACATTATTGGTATTATTACCGTTGATGCAATTGTCGCTTCCTTACTAGGTGTTTTTCTTTCTCCTTTCGGAAGTGCTGCCTTCTTTGCTATTCGACGCTGGATGAGTGGTCAAGCAGAAGAAAAAAAGGCTAAGCAACAGGTTGAGGAACAAATTTTGCGTGTAGCTGATGAGGCATCTGCCGATTTGCAAGAACAAGTTGCTGACAAACTTCGGGATTCTGTTCAAAAATCGGTCGATAGTATTGCTCAAGTGATTCGACGTGAAGGTGAAAGTTTAAGTAAGCTGCTTCAAGCCCTTGATGGTGCGATAACAAGCGTAACTGAAATTCGTGAGCGTTTAGAAGATATCTAGACTTGATTAAGATGGTGACAAAGTGCGATCGCCCGATCGCGCATCAAGAGCGATCGCATGAAACCAACGCAACAATTACCTTATGATTAGTCTGGCGATCGTGTTAGGCTGATGAAACTGTGATGACAAGACTCTATTATCGAGGCATGGCAGAAGAAAACGGTCAACCCAAAATCGGACGCAATGCGAGGCTACTGGGAGTCAGACCCGCTATTGACATTGATGTTGAGCAAGTGCCCAAAGAATGGTTGGATGAACAAGGTTATTTACGGCCAGAAACAGAGCGCCAGTCTTCAGAGGAGTCTGTCACTGTGGCCCTTAGAAACACAAAAGGAATGTCTGTATCCCTCTCTATCGAAGGCTTACCACCATTTCGCAAACCCCCAAAATTTGGCGGCACAGGAAAAGATCCTCTTTGGCAGATTGACGACAGCAAGATCGTCGGAGATATTGAAGCTGTACAAGATAGTCCAACTCATGTCAGTATTTTGTCAAGCGCTACAATGCTTTTAGAGAAATATGAAACAGCCCTCGCCCAGACACAAAGCGAATGGGAGAAAGTTTGATAGTTTAATTTAGTCAACGGGAGAACAGCAATGGCATGGGTGTTTAGCTTATCGGCTGAATGTGGAATAAAGCAATCTGAAGCAAAGCAATTTTCTCAATATTTCAATGAAATTTCCTGGACGATCTCAAACGGTAGACATTCCCAATGTCGGGCAGAAATTTTTCAGGATATAGAAGAAAATTGGTGGTGCCGAGTTTGTCCAAGTGGCATCAGTGAGATTGGGATTGACACTCCAGAAAGTGCTTATTTAATGACAGAAATAGGTATCCTTCTGTATCATAATTTGCGGTTGGCTCCACGGTTTCGGTATGCTTTAGTTGGTATGGAAGTAGACGAGTTTAGAACCTATAGCGAATTGATTGAAGAATCGGCCTTGGTTTTTCCAGGATTGGTTTTGGCTGAAGCTGTTTGGCAAGCGACGGTCGCATCTTCGCTTTTTCGACCGTTCAGTCTTGGATATGTTTGGAAGCCCTATGAAGGTGAAGTTTACAGACCACTAATAGCATCGCCCGAATTAAAAAACAAGCTTGATGAATTGCTGAGTGTGCGGTAAATTCCTGCACTGGATCGATCGCCATTCGCAGCAAATACCAAACAGTACGATGATTCTACTTATTTTCCGATCGCAACCACTACCCCACCGCTAACTCTGTAAACTTCCGCATATAGGGCGATCGATATCCCAGAACAATATCCGACTTAGGGACTCCCGATTCAATTAGCTCGTTAGCTATTCCCACCTCAGTTCTATCCCGTTGAATCCAAATTTTACCCTCTTTAATCTCGATGTGAATAACACATCCATAAACTCGTCTTTCTCCGCGCCAACCCACATGAAACATCAAGTAGCGATCGCGATCGAAAGCAATTTGAGTTTCCACTTCTGGATCTTTACAATCGCAGCTAGAGTGTTTTTCAATAATAGACTGAATCAGTTTTCTATATTTTTCTATCTCCATGATACAATCTCCTCTTTTACAGGATTAAATACAAGCAAGTTTAATTTAAAACGTACAACAGCATGAAAGATATCTTTTGCAGGCATATATTTTCCTGAATTATACTGTTTAGTAGACGATTGCCTTCCAAGAGGCAATTGTGCGATCGCCCGAGAGTCAAGCGAGTGGCTGATATTATTGAACAGGTTGTATTGACTGGTAAACCTGTTTTCGCTCAAAAATAACCGCAGACTTTCAATAAGTTTTATGTAGGCACTTGGAATCAAGCTTAAGCTAGATGTAATAAGACTCTATAGCTTGTATCAAAAAAATGCTTTATTCACTTTTGCCCAAGTCTCAAGTCAAAGCCCGCATTTTAAAACAGTTTGCAGCCGCTGTTTCGGCGTCTTTAGCCCTCAGTGCAACAACCAGTTTCAAACCCTCGCCGGTATTAGCTGCTAGCGATATCCCCCCAGCACAAACCTCGACCCAGCTAGCAGAAAAACCTGATTCTAGCTTGCAGCTAGGGCAGTTGCGTACCACTGTTCCCGTCCAGACAATGCAGCTAGGGCCGGGCGGATTTATCCCGATCGCGATCGGCGGTATGATAATTATTCTAGTCCTGCCATTGTTTTTTGGCGGATTAGTCGTAATTGGCGATCGCGAAGTGGGAATTGTCAGTAAAAAGTTTAGCCTAGGCAAAAAGTCTTTACCCGCAGCAGATTTAATTGCCTTAAACGGAGAAGCTGGATATCAAGCTGATACTTTACCCCCCGGTTGGCACTGGGGCTATTGGCCCATACAATACAGCGTCCGCAAAGAGTCTCTAACCGTAGTTCCTCAAGGCGAAATTGGTTTAGTAATCGCAGCCGGAGGCGCACCGATTCCGCCACAGCGCATCCTCGGTAAATATACAGAATGCGATAATTTTCAAGATGCTCGCAAATTCTTCAGAACCGGTGGGGAAAAAGGCAGACAACTAGGCATCCTTACAGGTGGTAGCTATCGAATTAATACGGCATTATTTACTGTAATTACAGCAGCAAATGCTCCCAAACACGGGATGACAGCGGAACTGTTAAAACTGTACAAAGTTGCTTCCGACAAAGTAGGAATTGTCACAACTTATGACGGCGTTCCGATTCAAGATGGCGAAATTGCAGGTGCGATTATTCCGAACCACGACAACTTCCAAAACGCGCAAAAATTCATCAGCGGTGGCGGTAGGCGCGGTTTGCAAGAACAAGTTTTGCTTTCCGGTTCCTGGAACTTAAATCCTTGGTTTGTCGGCGTGGAACAAGTGCCGATGACCGAAATCCCGATCGGCTATGTCGGCGCAGTTATTTCCTATGTTGGTAAAACCTCGGAAGATGTCAGCGGCGCTGCTTTCACCCACGGCAATTTAGTAAATGTCGGCAATAAAGGGGTGTGGGTTACTCCTCTTTATCCAGGAAAAAATCCGCTGAATACTCGCATCTTAAAAGTAGAATTAGTGCCAACTACTAATATAGTATTGAACTGGTCGGGGAAGACGGAACGGCACAGTTACGATTCTAAACTTTCATCTTTAACCGTGCGTTCTCAAGACGGCTTTGCCTTTGATTTAGAAGTAGCTCAGATTATTCACGTTGGCGCTTTGGATGCTCCGAAAGTTATCTCGCGCGTGGGTTCGATGCAGAATTTAGTAGACCACGTTTTGCAGCCGACAATTGGCAATTATTTCCGCAATTCGGCTCAATCTTATTCTGTATTAGATTTTCTTTCGGCAAGAAGCGGCAGACAAGCGGAAGCAGCGGATTATATCAAAGCAGCTTTGCGTACCTACGACGTGCAAGCAATTGATACTTTGATCGGGGATATTTTGCCGCCAGCAGAGTTGATGCAAACTCAAACAGACCGCAAAATTGCTGAGGAACAGCGCAAGACTTATGAGGTGCAGCAACTAGCACAAACTCAGCGGCAACAATTGGTCAGGGAAACTGCTTTGGCTGAGATTCAACAAGAGATGGTGAAATCGGAACAAGGCGTTAAGATTGCTGAGTTGAAAGCAAATTCTCAGGTGAAACAAGCTCAAGGCGAGGCTGAGTCGATTCGGGTGAAGGGAAATGCTCAAGCTGAAGCTTATCAGGCGGGTGTCGTGGCTTTGGGCGGTTCCGGCTATACGGCTTTGCAATTAATGCAAATTATCGGCGATAGTCAGGTGCGAGTTGTCCCGGATGTTGCGGTTAGCGGTAATGGTAGCGGCGGCGGTTTGGTTGATGGTTTGCTGGGAATGATGATGTGGAATCAAACTAGCAAAAATGGAGGCAATGGCGGGGAATTGCCAGTAGTTAAGTTGGAAAAATCGCAGCCTGTTGCTGTAGAAACTTTTCCTGATTTACCAGTAGCTAAGCTGCATTCAAGCAACCAAGCAGCAAGTAGCGAAGCCTGAGACTTTCCATGAGTCTGATATTGATTCGCTGTTTGATGAATTGCCATTTGACGACAAATCTTTTAGTTAAGCTTTCTCAGGATTTACGCATCTATGACAAAGAAACTGGGTTTTTTACCAAATCTGTGGGTGACAACCAAAGCTTTTCGTAAAAAACCCGGTTTCTGACTGCCCGTGCGTCTGGGACTATTGGTGCTCGCAGTGATGACTTCAGTCCTATTTTAAAGCTTTTAGCTAATCGGGACTAAAGTCCTTACTACAAACACAAATATTGTTTTAAATTCAACTGTCAACTGTCAACTGTCAACTGTCAACTGTCAACTGTCAACTGCTATATATTCTGGCGTTGCGACAAATCGCAGTACAATCGATCGATATTGCATCTGAGGAATCTCCCCATGTCAGAACAGTTTTCCACTGAAATTAGCGATCGCATCTGCACTCACATGAACGACGATCACGCTAGCGCCGTAGTCCTGTACGCTCAAGCCTACGGCGGCAAACCAGAGGCGACATCCGCTCAAATGCTCGCGATTGATGCCGACGGCATGGATTTAACCGCTGAAGTAAATGGCGAAACAGTACCTGTCAGAGTCAAGTTCAATCGCGCTTTAACCGACGCCGAAGATGCCCACCACACTCTCATCGATCTGGTGAAACAAGCCCGAAAAGTTGCTAAGTAGCCAAATTATCCCTATTCTGTTATAATTTCAAGGTTAGTTCGCAGTACGGATTTTAGTCAGTTTAAATTCTTTTGAAGGACTAAAGTCCTCACTACAAACCTTTAGTCCGATATAATTTGAAGGTTCGTTGGTAGTACGGACTTTAGTTAGTTTTAATCATTTTGAATAACTAAAGTTTTCACTGAAAACAAAATATTTAGTTGAGTTAAATTTACATCTAAAATATCAAATAAGATGACATTATATCGCCCACAATTTCGAGAATTAGATGCCGTCAATCTCAGCGAAAACAATCCTTTCGATTCACTGGTAAAGCGACTGGATTTGATGATTCGCGCCCGCTATTCGCTGCTGTACATTGTCGGCGCAGAAGAGGAACCAATTGAAGCTGTAATTGCCCAAGTAGCGCTGCAAGTAACTCCCGCGCGCCGAGTGTTGTTCTGGGATATCGTGCGCGGCTGGGAAGATAACGGTTCTGCAAAAGGTTCAGTAATGGCGGCGCTCGATCGCATCGGCAAGACTGCTGTAGAAGAATATACCATATTTGTACTGCGGGATTTACACCCAATTTTGAGAGCGCCCTACACCGAAAAAAATGCTCCAGTAGTGCGGGAATTGCGTAACTTAACCAGGGAATTGAAGCGCAGCAAAAAAACAATCGTCCTCACTTCTCACTCCCTAGAATTGCCAGAAGAATTGAAAGAAGAAGCCACAGTAATTGATTTCCCCTTGCCCAACGTCCAAGAAATCGATAGTTTGATTTCCCGCATTGTAGAAAAACCGGAACAGTTGCAAGTTAGCGGTTTAGCAAAGGAACAATTAGTTAAAGCTTGTCAAGGTTTGAGCCGCGCTCGGATCGGGCGGGTTTTAGCTAAAGCTTTGGCGGCCAAACAACAAATTAATGAGTCAGATATTGATGGAGTTTTGGAAGAGAAACAGCAAGCAATTCGCAAAACAGGAATTTTGGAGTTTTTCAACTCACGAGAATCCCTCAAAAATGTCGGCGGATTGGAGAATTTGAAGCAGTGGGTAAAGATGCGGCAAGATGCTTTTACTGACGAAGCGCGCCGCTACGGTATACCCAATCCTAAAGGCGTTTTGTTAGTAGGAATTCAAGGAACGGGCAAATCTTTATCGGCGAAAACTATTGCTGCTGAATGGCGTTTGCCGCTGCTGCGTTTGGATACTGGCAGATTGTTCGGCGGCATTGTCGGGGAAAGCGAAAGCCGCGTTCGACAAATGATACAATTGGCAGAGGCGATCGCCCCTTGCGTCTTGTGGATCGATGAAATAGATAAAGCCTTCGGGAACATTATCAGCGGCGGCGACGGCGATTCGGGAACTTCGCGCCGGGTATTCGGCAGTTTGATTACTTGGATGCAGGAAAAAACCAGCCCGGTGTTTATTGTCGCAACTGCAAATAACGTGCGGATTTTGCCGGCGGAGTTGCTTAGAAAAGGCAGGTTTGATGAGATTTTCTTTTTGAATTTGCCCTCAGAGTCGGAACGGCAAGATATTTTTAAGGTGCATTTGCAGCGTTTGCGGCCGACTAGATTGCGCGACTTTGATTTGGAGATTTTGGCGAAGTCTGCTAAGAATTTTAGCGGTGCGGAAATTGAGCAAGTTGTAATTGATGGATTGTACCGGGCTTTTGGCACTTTTGTGAACGGGCAGCGCCGAGATTTGACGACGGAGGATATTTTGAGGTCGATCGACGATACAGTACCATTAGCTGCGATCGCGCGATCGCAAATTGAAGATTTGAAGCGGTGGGCGGCCCAAGCGGGTGCGAGAACAGCTTCTAACGATACTCGATTGATTGATGAATTGAAGCGCTACAGCAAACCGCTGGGTGAAGATGCGATCGACAATTAACCAAATTTCTGTTTATAGTAAAGACTTTAGTCCTAAATTTTGCGGACGGTCATCCTCACTACGAACCCAACCTAAAAATATCCGCAAAAATCGCATTTTCCCCAACCATTCTACTCGCAGCCGGCGAATCGTAAACCACTAACAACGAATTCTCCTCCCCCAAATAGGGAAACAAACTCAACCCCTCAGCATTGTCCGTACCAACCTGAAAAGGCAAGTCAAATAAAACCTCCAAATCTCCCCCACCTTGCCCAGTAATACTGTCGCCCGTTAGCGAAGCCCTCGAAGAGGATCGCCCTAAAATATTCCTTAACCGAAACACCCTCGTCGCCCCCGATAAAGTCATCGTCGGCCCGCCTAAAACAATCAAATCTTCCCCATTAAAACACAATTCTCGCACACCCAAACCGTTCAAATCGACAAAATGTTTTTTGTACAATTTCCCTGCTTCCCCAATTTCCTTAAGCCTTAAAACTCCCGGTTCTGCTTCTTCAACTTCTATCTCTAAAATTATCGCCCAACCCCGCAGCACCGGCCCCCGCAAACCGAGCAAAATGCGATCGCCCCGCACCGCCAACCCTTCAATATCGAAGCCATTTTCTTTGCTCGGAATTGGCACCGAAAAATACAAGCCGAGGTGGCAGTCATCTTGGAGCGCATCTGTTAGTAGATTACCCGTTTCTGTCCGCTGAAGGCATCCCGCAGTCAATTGAATTTGGGGATTTTCAGGATGGGAAATTGACTTGTACAAAATCCCGTCTTTTACAGGAACTTTGGCTAGCAAATATCGGTTGACATCTGTCTCAATTGTGGCTAATCTTTCGATATCGTCTTCGCAATCTTTACCTTTAGGTTTTTTGCGTTTTGTGCTGTGAGAACCGACCAGCCAAAGGCAATTGCTGCTGAAATCAATTCCTTCAATATCGATTTCGTCGTCTCCCGATAAATCGATAAAATCCGCGACCGCAAATTTTTGATGTTCTCCAAAAACATGAGGCGCGACAGGCGACAAACATTCCAGGGAAGTCGTTTCATCGGAACCCAGCCACAAATGGCCGTCGGGAGTCAAAGCAACAGCGGATAAATCTGTAATAATCTCGCTCGCTTCGCTGTTAAATTGCAGCAGCAGCCGACCGAGCCAAAAGGATTCTGACATAATTATTAGCACCAAAACTATTCTTATAGTAAGTGATTATAGCTAAAATTGCTTGAAACTGATATCCAGTCAGAGGTGCAATAGTCCGCCAGGGAATTAATTCCCCGTATCAAAGGTCAAATCGGTTTTAACCGACTGAAAACTTATATTGAAAACTTAAATAAATATAATGTTCAGTCCTCAGAGAGATGACTTCCGCTCTTTCGGCGATTGTCAACCCCTGGCAGCCCTGCAGCCCTAACCGCAGCCGGCGGTGATTATTCAGCAAACCGAACCTCTACAGACGGATAACACCCTAATTGAAACATTAACATTTGAGTTACATTTCGTTACTATAAGGAAACAGAGAAAAAACTTTTTGCCCATAATATCAGAGGTAGCCAATTATGAACGGTACATTTCGCGTCGGCAACCTGTTTGGAATTCCCTTTTATGTCAACGTATCTTGGTTTCTAGTTCTGGGTTTAGTAACTTGGCAATACGGCGGCGCACTAGCTAACCTGTTTCCTGCATTAGGCCCCGTAGTGCCCTGGATGCTGGGGTTATTCACAGCCCTGCTATTATTTGCTTCCGTTTTAGCCCACGAATTAGGACACAGTTGGGTAGCTATCAAACAGGGAATTGGCGTGAAATCAATTTCGCTATTTCTGTTTGGCGGGCTGGCTAATTTGGAAAGAGAATCGAAAACCCCAGCCGAAGCATTTTGGGTCGCCATTGCAGGCCCGTTAGTCAGCTTACTTTTGTCCGGTTTGTTAGCTGCGATCGGCATCGGTGCTGGCCTGTCAGGCCCCCCAGCCGCCATCGTCGGACTTTTAGCTTCGATCAACTTAGTTTTAGCCTTATTTAACTTAATTCCGGGTTTGCCCCTCGACGGTGGCAACATCCTCAAAGCGATCGTCTGGAAGATTACCGGCAATCCTTACAAAGGCGTAATTTTTGCTAGCCGCGTCGGTCAAATCATTGGTTGGATTGCCATTGCTACAGGCCTTTTCGGCGGCCAGATCTGGAATTTAGTAATCGGTTGGTTCTTGTTGCAAAATGCTGGTCAATCCGCACAATATGCCACAGTCCAAAATCAACTCGCAGGGCTGACAGCCGCAGATGCTGTTACCGCGCAAAGCCCGATCGTCCCAGAAAACTTATCGCTCAGAGAATTTGCCAACAACTACGTGATCGGTAACGCTCAAAACTGGCGTCGGTTCCTAGTTACCGACGATGCGGGACAATTGGTAGGGGCGATCGACCTTGACGACCTCAAAACCATCCCCACCGGTACCTGGCCCCAAGTTTTGGTCAAAGAACTCGTCAAGCCGA
Source organism: Tychonema sp. LEGE 06208 (assembly GCF_015207505.1). Classification (GTDB taxonomy): domain Bacteria; phylum Cyanobacteriota; class Cyanobacteriia; order Cyanobacteriales; family Microcoleaceae; genus Microcoleus. The sequence continues at coordinate 25,514 of NZ_JADEWT010000038.1, read as the reverse complement.
TCGAATTTTCCACCACCGTCAAACCAGAATTATCCCTCCTCGAAGTCGTCACTCTCCTAGAACAACTTAAAGTACAAGAACTCCCCGTGATTCGCGAAAACGGAGTTCTCGTGGGACTTGTAGAAAAAGCAGAAATTGCCCGCCTACTACAAAAACGAGCTGAAGCAGACCCTGCCTGATACCCTCAGATACTTGACAAATAATAGTTAACCCCCTCGATTGCTTTTACCAAAAGGGCGATCGGGGGGGTTAACTGTAGCTTCACAAAATTCAACTCAAACCTTAAATTATTAGCTACAAATCAACAATGATAATTATCAGAGTTTTTTAATCAAGCGAGAACGTTAGGCCATCTCAGGACTTTTTCTCTCAATCGGAAACACTACGGTTTACTCAGGATCGAAAACTTAATAACTTAAACACCTCCTACAGTCTTCTCTCCTGTAAGTTGCCTTCCTCAAAGGAGACTCTTCCTCGCCTATCTGCATTACCAGTCAACAGTCAAAACTCAGTAGAGGCGGTGGATGGTGCGTGCGGGCCCTCTTAACTTAACAGTCAACAGTCAACAGTCAACAGTCATGTATGAGTGCAACCGGAATTGATATTACATGATAGTTGAGAAAATCAGCATCAAAAATGTTTTTCATAATACTCTTTGAGAATAATATAAGGTTTATATTGCACACCCTAGAGTTAAATTGATGCAATTAAATCGAGAATTTCTTGATAATCAAAATTATCTAAATGATTCATCAAAATTTCGGCAAAAAGCTCGTTTTTGCTGCGGATTTCCTCAATTGTTGTAGCAATAAAATCGAAGTCAGCCTCACGGACTGCTTGTTGAAGTTTGCTCGTCCATTCTGGAGAAACTTGCGGTTTAGAGTTAAGCGTAAATATTTTATGAGTATCCAATATTTCTTGTTTTAGGATAGTTGAAGTCTCTGAAATATTATTTATATCAACAGGGAAAATAGCCGTAACGACTGGAATATCAAACTTAAAAACTGTACCGCGTCCCACTTCGCTTTCGGCGGTAATTTCGCCACCCATTAATTTTATGAACTCGCGGCTGATGCTTAATCCTAAGCCCATACCTTTTTGAAGTGTCTTCCCCGATGAACTTTGCATGAATAATTCAAATATACTATCTAATTCTTCCGGGTCGATGCCAACTCCTGTATCGGTAATTTCAAAGCAAATAAAAACTTTTGATAAGCTTTCAAATGATTTAACAAAATCTTCTTTTGCAGACCTTGTTCTTCCTTCTTCCTTCGCTCGGACGGTGACTGATACTGAGCCGTTTTGAGTGAATTTAACTGCATTATCTAAGATATTAATCAGCACTTCCCGCAACTTAATGTCATCTGTTTCTATGTATTGAGGGACATCCGATGAGCAGTCAATAATTAATTTTATTTTTTTATTTAGTGCCGGAATTTGGAACATATTCTGCACGTCGCTCAGCAAGCGGTACAAGTCAAAGCATTTGGGGTAGATTGTCATGCGCCCCGCTTCAATTTTAGATAAGGCTAAGACTCTATCTATCAGTTGAAGCAGGTGTTCTCCGCTGCGGCGAATAATTTTGATATTTTCTTTTTCTGTGAAAGTTAAATTAGGGCTGGGTTCCATTAATTGAGCGAAGCCGAGAATGGCATTGAGGGGGGTTCGCAATTCGTGGCTCATGTTGGCGAGAAAGATGCTTTTAGTTTTGTTTCCAGCTTCTGCTGCTAATGCGGCTTCTTTGAGTTGTTGTTCTGCTTGTTTGCGATCGCTAATATCGAGTATTATGCCGTGCCAGACGATATCTCCATTTTCGCGCAATTCCGGCCGAGAATGAGCTTGCAGCCATTTGAGTTTTCCAGAGGCTGTGACAATCCGCCACTCGCGGGCAAATGGTTCGAGATTTACAGCACTTCTGACAATGGCCTCGAAGTAGCTGGGGCGATCGTCCGGGTGCATTTGTTCGTAGAGTAAAGCAAAGTTGTTCTGGATTTCCTCCGGCTCTAATTCTTGAATTTCTCGGCACATAGGACTGATATATTCCATCTTGACAGAGCCGTCGGGATGCTGTACGAATATGTAAAGTTCTCCGGGCACCGTGATTGCTAATTTGTGAAATAGAGCTTCACTTTTTTGCAAGGCTATTTGTGCTTGTTTGCGATCGCCAATATCAATCCCAAACCCAAACAAAAAGTCAAAATTGCCATTTTCATCCAAAACGGGCGTACCGTACCACTCGACTAACAAAGTATCACCGCACTTAGTGAGAATCCGGTGCTCGTTAACCGTTTGCTCCCTCGCTGTGACGCGCTCAAAAATCGAGTGCAATCCGGCTCGATCGCCCTCCGGTACAAATTTAGCTAAATAATCTTGGCCGATAACTTCAGCAGCAGTATAGCCCACAGATTCCAGCATACATTCATTGGCCAGCAGGATTTTACCCTCCGAATCGATCGCCACAAAAAAGATCGGAGAATTTTTGATAATCTTTAAATTAAAGTCCCGCTCTTGGTGGATAATTTTTTCAGCTTGCTGGCGCTCCTCAATTTCGAGCTGCAAGCGGGCATTAATTTGAGCTAGTTCCAGAGTGCGCGAGGTTACTTCCGTTTCCAGGGTACGGTTGTAGTCTGCCAATATTTGCTCTGCTTGTTTGCGCGCCGTGATATCTTCAAAAACAATCAGTACGTAAATCACATTCCCCTCAGCATCAAACATTGGCTGCGATCGCACTTGCAAGGGAATAACTTTCCCATTCCGGCGAAGATCCATATCTTCAAGGAACGTTTCTTTGCCCATCACGGCGCGTTCAAAGGGCGAATCTTCGATCGGGTACAGCCTGTCTGTTCCCGATATATAAAGTTGATAAGTTTCGGAAAGTTCTTCAGGGGTGGTATTTGCCACCGCCCCTTTGCCCGTAATTTCTCCTCCCATCGAATTCATAAAAATACTGCTACCAGCCGGAGTCAGAGCTATCACCCCAACCGGCAAGCTTTCTAACAACTTGGCAAATTTTTCCTCGCTTTGGGCCAAAGCTTGAAAAGACTTTTTCAATTGAGCCGCCATTTCGTTAAAAGACTGTGCTAAGGAGCCGATTTCATCAAGCCTGCTGATAGCAACAGTGCGATCGAATTCTCCTTGGGCGATATCTTTAGCTGCTTGGTTGAGGCGCAGCAGGGGCAGCGTCATCCACCGGGCATTGAGCGCTCCGACAATTGTCGATAGCAGCAGCGCCGCGGCACAAAGTAAAATTGTACTGCGGGTATTTTTGTTAATTTGTCCCATGAAATCCGATGCGGGAACGGCGATCGCGATCAGCCAGTTCAAACCGTTACTATCCGAAAACGGCAGCACTTCCACAAAATATTCTGCCCCATCTCGGCTAAATTTCAGTTGTTGTCGCTGCTGAATGTTACTAAAGCCGCCAAACTGTTCGTACAAATACTTAGCTGCGGTGCGAATGACAAAAGTTTCACTGTCTAAAACATTTAGACGCTCAGGTTCCTGCTTTCCCGACATCTTTCTAAAGGATGATTCTTGACTCGAACTTGCCACCAGCAAGCCCGATCGTTCGATCGCAAAAATTTCTCCAGTTTTGCTAACCTTGAGGCGATCGAGATATTGCTGAAGCTCCCAGAGGGACAAATCTACCGCACAAACTCCCAGCAATTCACCATTGCGATCGCGAATCGGTTGGCTCGCAGCAATAAACACAGTCCCGGGAGTAAAACCCCGATAAATGCTCGTCCAAATCGGTTTGTTAGCTGCGACAGCTTCTTTGTACCAGGGGCGCGATCGGGCATCGTAGGTTCCCGGTTCTGCTTTTAATTTGGCGGTGCGAGTACCTTGTTTGTCTGTTGTGTAGTAGATATTCTGATAGTTAGTAGACTTGTTAGCTGCGACAATTTGCAGGCTGTTGTCCTTCGGGTTGCGCTTAATGCCGAGATATTCTCCTGTTTTTTGAGAACCGAGGGAAATCCATTGAATGCTTTTAAACGATCGCATTTGCTGCCAGAGGAACTTCTCTCCTCCCGGCTGGGCTTGTCCTAACTCTAAGTTTAATTCGGCGCGCTCGATCGCTGAGGCATTAAGTTGATTTACCCAGTGGGTATTTTCCACAACAGCAGTCAGTTGTTCTTCAACTCTATTCCCCGTCTGGGCGATCGATTTCAGAGCGACTTCTTCGACTGCTCTTTCTCCATTGCGAAAGGAAAGATACCCGACAATCCCTACGGCTGCGACGATTTGCACCACAAAAGAGCCTACTAGAACGCAACGCAGGGGTATTTTTGTTGGCTGTGACAAAGTTTTGCTCGCGACTCGGGGCAACGGCATAGGCTGGTGTCTAATTGCTCTCTAACACTTTAACTGTTCCAGCCCGTAATTTCAGTGTGTTTTGGAGACACCAGCCAAAAACCAAGTTTCTACATCAATATATCAACGGAGCAGCAACAATTTTCCCAGAAACAAGGTTTTTTGGGTTTGATTTCTATCACTTGCGGGTGATGGATTGTTTCAAGTTACATTATTTTTTTTAGTTCGATCGCGCCTTGCGGTTCAAAAACCCGGTTTCTCGATCGCTTGTTGACTGTTGTGCAACATATCAACCTTAGCTACTTCTTGTTTCTCGCAGGATTTCCGGCTTGGCATTTGTAGTGCGAGTACCTCCACAGACTTGAGCTGCATCAATATTCAATCTGTTAACCGCAGATTTCCAGCAGATGCAACACTGATGGACGCAGATACATTCAATAATTGAAAGCGATTGAGTCGAACTCAAGTTTCAGCAAAAAAATGTTTTTTACATAGCCGGAGATGCTTTCTCTACCTCTTTCCCTGTTTTTCCTTCCTTTTCTCTGCTTCACGCTTGACCTCTCTTTAACGCGCGGAAAATCCCTCGCTTGTCCCAACGGATATAGCGAGGGGTGAGAATAGGAATTCTCACAAAATATCAAGTAGTGGCAGTGGCTTTTGTCGAGCCATTGCCATCTATAGAAGCCATACTGTTGTGAGCGCACAGAAAGATTTCAGAGCCAACTCTCTGCTTGCACTCAATGCTTGAAATCAAACCAATCAGTTCAAGCAAGAAGTTAAAGCAAGTCCTAAAGACTTAGGCTACTTCTTCGCGATCGATTTGGCGCAGGTGAATGTGCTTGCGTCCCAAAGAGATTTCAAATTCATCTCCTGCCTTCAGTTCCATTTGTTTGGTGTAGGCGGCTCCAATCAGTAAATTGCCGTTAGATTGAACGCTAATCCGATAGCTGGCAGAGCGTCCGCCGCGTCCGTTACCGTTTTGCTTCCCGTCTAACTGAATGCCTTCTGCATCAATCAGTGCATTCAGGAATTTCATCATGTTGACCCGTTCTACGCCATTCTTGGTAACGGTGTAGTAGCCACAGGCTCTAGCTTTTTCTTCCTTGGTGAGGTTCTCTAGCTCTTTGACCTTTTGGATCAGGTCTTCTCCTTCAAGGGGTTCGATATTTTTCTTTTTAGCCATCTACTGAGTCCTGAAATATTCAACTGGTGTACGGAATTTTTCTCGGTTGGTTTTTGGTTTGACCAAGAAACTTTAGCTTTATAGCCTGTCGTAAAACCATCTTACACCGATCGGCTCAATTGTTAACCACTATTGTCTAAATATTTTTAACAAGGTGCAGTCTTTCTTGAGAAGTAGCAGCCGGTGCAAGCAATCTCTAAACTCGGTAGCATAAGCTATCAGCTATCAGCTAGCTAAATATTTGCCCCCAATTTTAAAATCCCATGAAGTTAACCACACGCGGACACTACAGTGTCAAAGCATTACTGGATCTAAGTTTGCAACCTCGGTTCGGCCCGACATCGGTAAAATCGATCGCGAACCGACAGGAGTTACCGGCTCCGTATCTCGAAAAATTATTGATTGAAATGCGACGAGCCGGTTTAGTCCAATCAGTTCGGGGTTCCCAGGGAGGATATCAATTAGCCCGCGAGCCGGCTCAAATTTCTTTAGGACAAATCTTAGAGGCCGTAGGCGAAACTATTGAACCTTTACCTCGACATTCTCCCGACGCGACGCAAGCAGAGGATTGGGTAACATTCAGTTTGTGGAACCGATTGCACAAAAAACTTGCCGAAGCGCTATACACTATTTCCCTCGAAGACTTATACTATGATGTCCGCAGTTGGCAAGCTGCTCTGGGAGAAGAAACTAGCTTTATCATTTAGATGGTAAGTTGATTTATTCGATCGCCCGAAAACATGGACACAACACTTGTTACCTACTCCGGCGGCTGTCATTGCGGTGCTGTCCGCTTCACAGTCGCGGTTGACAAACACGAAGCATCTGACTGCAACTGCTCTATCTGTAAAAAGAAAGGATTTTTGCACCTAATTGTGCCGCCGGAACGTTTTACGTTGCTGTGCGGCGAAGATGTTTTGACAACTTATACGTTTAATACAGGAACTGCCAAACATACTTTCTGCCGGATTTGTGGGATTCACTCGTTCTATCGTCCCCGATCGCATCCCGATCGATTCGATGTCAACGTCCGCTGTCTTGACTCCGATGCCGTTTCCCAATTTCAGATTCTACCCTTTGATGGTGTTAATTGGGAGCAGAACGTACACAAGCTTGGCGACGAAAGTAATCTCAGCACTGAAAATCTGGGATAAAAAATCCAATTCCGCTGTTGGTAACAGCAGCTAAAACCAGCCCGGTCGAACGATCGCTCGCTGGCAGGACAGACTATCAAGTTTGACACAATATATAATGATGCCGGATCAATTTGCTGTTTTGATTTTAGCTGCGGTATTGGATTATTCCATCGGCGATCCTTGGGGTTGGCCGCATCCCGTACAGGCGATGGGTTGGGCGATCGACCGCTATACTCGAATTGTCTTTAGTATCTGGAATAATCCCGCAGACAAAATGGCTCCTGCGGGCGATCGTCCGGCCGGTGAGCTGCACAAACTGCTGCTGCGATGTGCTGGTACAATACTAGCGATCGGGCTGATTCTAGGCAGTTATACTGTCAGTTGGTCGATCGTCCTTGCTGCTAGTTGGGTGCACCCTCTTTTAAGTATTGCCCTGCAGACCATTTTGCTCGCAAGCTGTTTTGCCGGTCGCAGTTTGAGGGCGGCGGCTCAAGATGTGCTAGCACCTTTAACTGTTGCAGATTTAGTCAAGGCGCGGGAACGGTTGAGTCTTTATGTCGGCCGGGATACTGAAAACTTATCCGAGCCAGAAATTCTGCGAGCATTGTTAGAAACTGTAACAGAGAATGCAGTCGATGGCGTGACAGCGCCGCTATTTTATGCCCTAGTTGGGTTCGCTCTGCCAGATTTATTATTAACTGTTACCAATTTGCCGATCGATCCTAACTCGATGCTCGCCAGCGCGATCGTTCCCTGTGCGATGGCTTACAAAGCAGCCAGCACATTAGATTCAACCGTCGGCTACAAAGAACAGCCATACACTAATTTAGGATGGTTTAGTGCCAAACTAGAAGACGTCCTCACCTGGTTTCCTTGCCGACTAACAGTGATTACTTTAGCCCTGATCTCTGGTAAACCGATCTACGTATGGCAGATTTGTCAGAGAGATGCTGTTAAAGATGTCAGTCCCAATTCCGGTTGGAGCGAGTGCGCCTACGCAGCCATCTTGGGAGTACAACTAGGAGGTATAAATTCCTATCGGGGAGTTATCAAACACAAACCGCTGTTAGGCGAGCCTATTCGCGCGATCGCCCCCGAACAAATTTATCAAGCTTTGCAATTAACTCGCTATTGCTTTTTGACTTGGTTGGGACTATCATGGCTGGTTTATACTTTATGGTTTTTTGTCCCCTAACTGCTGACTTTACTGGGCGACAGATACCAGCCACCAGATTCATCAGTGAAGTCAATCTCAAACTTTTAGGGCCAAGTCGAAATATCTAAAATTATTCAATTATTCAATTGTTCGATGGGCCAACAGCCAACAATTAAATCCCAGTAAAATAATGACTAAAATTATCAAAATTTTATCGCCGGATGAAGTGAGGCGCACTCTCACCCGCGTCGCTTCCGAGATTGTCGAAAAATCTGGGGCTCCGTCGGAGTTAGTGCTGTTGGGGATTTATACTAGAGGAGTGCCACTAGCTCAAATGTTAGCCGATCAAATTGAAGTCCTCGAACAAGTAAAAGTACCGGTGGGCGCTTTGGATATTACCTTTTACCGAGATGATTTGGATCGAGTGGCGATGCGGACACCGGCTAAAACAGAAATTCCTTTCGATTTGACGGGAAAAATCGTTGTGTTGGTAGATGACGTCATATACAAAGGTAGAACAATTCGAGCGGCTTTGAATGCGGTAAACGATTACGGAAGGCCGGAAAAAATTTGGTTGGCGGTATTAGTCGATAGAGGCCACAGAGAAGTGCCGATTCAGCCAGATTTTACGGGTAAAAAGTTGCCGACTGCAAAGGAAGAACAAGTTAAGGTTTACGCTCAAGAGTACGATGGGCGCTACGGGGTGGAATTGATTAAGGGTTGATCTATAGCCTTTCTTTGCTCTCATAGGAGGTACTATCCGGCATCGGCCAAACAGGCCAAACAGGCCAGGCCAAACAGGCCAAACAGGGCATCGGGCATAGGGCATACCTCACGACGCTTGACAACCGCTATAAGTTGAACTTGCGAGTCGATCGACTTGGGTGTCTGGTTCGCGATCGATTTCAGAAGAGTGAAACTGGGTTTCTCCCTCCCTCACCCTCAAAAACTGGGTTGGTACGTATATTTATTGTTACTTAACGCCAAAATTCCCAGAAACCGGGTTTCTCGCCCCATGCGTCGCAGAAATAAGCTTGGTTGCGACGGGCGCTGAGCGTCCTAATTTATTTAAAATCGGCAGTGCAGGAGTTGAACCTGCCTGGGGCGAATTATGAGTTCGCTGCCTAAACCGCTCGGCCAACTGCCGTTAAATTGATTTGTTCAATCTATCTAACTTAAGAAGTAACTATAACATAATTTCTCAGTTCGTGCTAGAACTAGAGAACAAAAATCAAAATCTTTAGATCTGTTGAGTCCCCGATCGCCCGAAACGCACCTGCGCTATCCGGCTCGACCGGACAAAGCAGTTTCTACGACTAGGCATAAAATTACAGGCAATGGCAGTGAATTCAACAGTAGTGCTGACTCTAATTCTGCTAACTCTTATGTTTGGAGCAGGTGTGACGAGTTCTGTTTTGGGATTTACTACAGGTCGCGAAGCCTTGAAAGGAACGACTCAACCTGATGTTCGCCCCAGCAACTATGCAGGCACCGGCAAGCAGGGAACTGTGGCTAGCAAAGAGCAAGTGAGCATTTTGAAAGAAACAGACATTCTTAAAACCGTCAAAGCGCGGATAGAAGGTCGCGATCCTGACAAAACGACCGGAGCAAATACTAAAACAGACAAGACAAGCTCTAAACCAGCCACAGCCAAAAAGCCCGCCGAACCAAAGGCCAGCGCCAAATTTCCCCTGAACAGTCGCGACGGGGGAATAACCCTAGAAGTGAGCGCGGCCAGTCAGCGCGGCAACTCCATGCTGCTAGACGTGAGCATGAAAAACGAAGGTTCCCAATCTGTGAGGTTTCTCTACAGTTTCTTGAACGTCACGGACGATCGCGGCCGGGCCCTTTCGGCGACTGCTGAGGATTTGCCGTCGGAACTGCCCCCCAACGGGCAGGTGTATTACGGTACGGTGAGTATTCCCACCGCTTTGCTGGAAAATGCTAAACAAGTTTCGCTGACGCTGACAGATTATCCAGGTCAAAAACTTCAGTTGCAAATAGCTGGGATTCCAGTAGCGAAGTAAGACAAAAGGAGCAAACACTCCAGGGATTTTGAGGTTCGATCGAGAAAGTTGTTCTAGGGAGCATTGTGTCACTTTTAGGGGCGAGAGTGCAGGAGATAGCTGATTTACCCGCGATGACTCCGACAGAAGTGCTGTCGCGGTTGCTTGCAGTGCTGCTGCTGATTGCGATCAACGCTTTTTTTGTGGCGGCTGAGTTTTCGATGGTGACGGTACGCCGATCGCGCATCAATCAGTTAGCCGAGGCTGGCGACATTGCAGCTTTAACTGTTCAATCTTTGCAGAAAAGTATCGAGCGATTGCTCTCAACAATGCAGTTGGGAATCACTCTTTCTAGTTTAGCTCTCGGCTGGATTGGGGAAGATACGATCGCCGTGCTAGTCCGAATGTCGATCGCCAGTTTGCCGCTGCCACTTTATATCAAATCGGCGCTGGCCCATTCTTTCGGAATATCAATAGTAACTTTTTTCCTGCTAGCTTACCTGCAAATCGTACTCGGCGAACTTTTCCCCAAATCTGTAGCCCTACTTTATTCCGAACAGCTAGCCAGAAGTTTCGGGCCTCCGACTTTATTGATATCCCGGCTGTTCAATCCCTTTGTGTCGTTTCTCAATCAATCCACCCGATCGCTCTTGCGGTTTGCAGGAATCGAATACAACCTAAGACATCGGCCCGTTACTCCCGAAGAATTGCAATTAATTATAGCTACTTCCAGCGAATCAAGCGGCTTACTAGCAGAAGAGCGAGAATTGCTCAATAACGTGTTTGAATTTGGCGAAGTTTGGGTACAAGAAGTGATGGTGCCGAGGCCGAGCATTATCGCACTTCCCAAGACGGCTACATTTCAAACTTTGCTCGACGAAATGGCAATTTCCAACCATTCCTTTTATCCCGTGACGGGAGATTCTTTAGACGATATTATCGGCATTATTGGCTTCAAACAACTTGCAAAACCTCTAGCTGAAGGTTTGCTATCTCCCGACACAGAAATTGTAACTTGGATGAGTGCAGTGAGGTTTGTGCCGGAGATGATGCTGCTGGGAGAATTGCTGCCTTTGATGCAGCGTTCGTCGGAAGAAATTGCGATCGTAGTCGATGAATTTGGGGGCATTTCCGGGTTAGTGACGCTGAGGGATTTGATCGCCGAAATTATTGGCCGCACTTACCACTCGCCCGACAGCAAAGAAATTGCTTTGCAAGTATTGGACGATCGCACTTTTTTAGTACAAGCGCAGCTAAATGTAGATGATGTCAATCAAATATTGAATTTGGATTTGCCGATAGCTGAGGAATATCAAACAATCGGAGGTTTTTTGAGCTATCAGTTGCAAAGAATGCCGGCTGTTGGGGAAGTTTGGCGCGGCGACAATGTGGAACTTACGGTTGTTTCTGTGTCCGGGCCGAGGTTGGATCAACTTCAAATTCACTTGTTGGAAGGGGCGGCGGGCGATCGAACTTTAAGTGAAATTGGACAGATAGAAGGGGAAATTGTGGGAAAAAGTCGCAAGAATAGCGGGTTGAGAGATGTGGCGAGATTTTCTAGTTGAGAATCTTTTAGTTAATGCCTATATAATCTATTCGCTCGAAGTCGCTGCGTACTAAATCATCTAACGTCGGGCCTTTGGGCCGGAAATTAAGGCGATCGCCAGCCCTCACATTTTCGTAATATACGTAGGGAATATAGATATCTTGCTCCTCCATAAAAGCGTAAGTAAAGCGAAAGGCACTGTCAATGTCCTCAGCTTTAACCTCGCGAAAGTCAGAGAGGAATAAGAGATCCATTTCTTCCTCAAAGTACAGCATCTCTGCAAATGCACCTCTGTCGTAGCAGTTATAACCAATATAACCGCAAGTGTCGCTGCATTTGTAGTAGATGGCGCGAGTGGATAGGAACCAGGAAAGGGTGATGGCATCTCCTTCTCCAAATACAAGGGAACCGGGATGATGATTCAGTTGCTCAACGATTGTCCAAGGGTGTCCCCGGAATTGAAATACAATATAGCTTTCGGCCGTAATTTCGATTTCGCGATCGTAGATATCCCGTTCCCAAACATCCGCACGTCTCGCCCTACTAAATTTTTCCGCCACTGACTCAATAGGAGCGCGAACGAGAAGTAGATTTTGGTTTCTGTCAATTGTTTCAATACCTCGGCGCTCTTCAATAGACATAATTTTCACCATTAAGTAAACTATGAATGAGTAGATAATTAACCTTTAATTAATGAAAATCCTGCCGGGGATTCCAGGGCCAATTCGTTCTGGAAGCGTTAGCTGGAGAAAGTAGACTACGGGATTTCTCAACGAAGCTTCACCTAGTTGAAGCTGATTAAAGCTGCCCGGTATTTCACAACCTATAGCGTGCCAGACAGCTACACTTCTCAATGAAGCTTCTGCTACTGTAGCATTACTAATCTGCTTGATATCGGCGCTAGTGAGAAAAATGATTGCTGGTATTCTGCCTGCTGTCTTGGCAGAACTGTCACCGAGTGCATCAATGAAACCGAGAATTTGATAATCTGAGTAACTAGGGGGCAGGAGACCTCCACTAAGTGCCTTTACCTCATAGAAAACGCTATTAGCATATGTTTCAGTTGGGCCTGCTGGAAAATTCACGAACACAAGTGGAAGAACTCCATCAGGTACTACGTTTTGGTACTTATCCTTTGTTTGCCTTTTCCTTGCGTCTGAAAAAAATCGCCTGGTATTTTCTGGAATTGGAGTACCTGGTCTAATGGTAGCTAGTGCAAAGTTTTCATAAGCTTTTCCAACATCACCCATTTCTATCCCTTGACTATCGGCAATTTGATCGAGTCTAGCTTTAGTTGCTGCTCTGTGAGAAGGGTCTGCACAAAACTGAGCCTGAGCTGCAAAAGTAAGCCCATTAATAGCAGTTGCTACCCCATAAATAATGCGGTCTTTTGAAAGTAGTTCATAGCTGAAGCTCCAATGATACTTACAAAATGATGCTTGCGAAATTTATTGCAGAGCATGATTCATAGGATTTTACGAGCCGAGCCATTTCACAGTCAGTGATATAAATTACCAATTGCCACGATCGATGTCACATCTGGAGCCAGACAGGCATGATATCTGTCTACATAAGTAAATATTTAAACAGTACCAGTAATGCTGAAATACTCCTACTTAATTTCTGTTTTTTCTTCTGTCCTTATTGCGTTTCTACCTCTTTTTCAGAATGTAGCGAATGCCCAGAAAGAACCAGGGTGCTTTATACTTGATTCATCAGGTAAAGTCAACAGACTCGATCCTTTATGCAAGCGAGATGAACAGCAGAAATTAAGGAATGCGATGAAAGCTCAAGAACTTTATCAACAAGGATTCGACCTCGGTCGCAAAGAACTGTATAAGGAAGCTGCTGAAGCTTTTACTCAAGCAATTAATCTTAATCCGGATTTTGTAGAAGCTTATATTATCCGTGCTCGTATGCGAGCTGTAATTGGAGAACAACAGGGGGGAGTAGAAGATTTTCAGAAAGCGATAGATATCTACAGGGCTAGAGGACAATCGCAAATAGCTGATATGCTTTTAGTGTCATTGAATTCGCTGCAAAATGAAATTAGGTTTGAACAGGAAGACCAGGCTCAACCGGAAGTTGAGGATGAGCCGGAAGGTAAATAAGCCGCCTAAATTTTAGTTTTGTTTGTAAGGTGCGTCAGGCTTGAAGCGAGTACGAAATAATTAGGTTTTACCTCTGACGCCCCCTAGGAAATGCGTAAGTCATCTTTAAGCGTAAGGCACCGGATCTTTCAAGCCCAATTCCTCAAAAGCCGCCAGCCGCAACCGACAAGAATCGCAAACGCCGCACGCATTTTCGCCGCCTGCGTAACAAGACCAAGTTTGCTCCCAAGGAACTCCCAACTTATTGCCTAATTCAATAATTTCGGTTTTTTTAAGTTCAATCAAAGGTGTTACAATATTAATAGCTTCTCCTTCTCTTCCCTGCTTCGTTCCCAACCGAAATACTTCCTGCATTGCTTGGATGTAATCGAGGCGACAGTCGGGATAGCCAGAATAATCTAAAGCGTTGACACCGATGTAAATACGATCGGCTTCTAGAGTTTCTGCGTAGGCGAGGGCAAAGCTGAGAAAGATTGTATTTCTAGCAGGAACGTAGGTAGTCGGGATGTTTTGAGACATTTCTGCAAGATTGCGATCGATCGGCAATTCCATCTCATTATCCGTCAAAGCGGAACCGCCCCACAGTGTTAAGTCAAAGTTTACTATCTGATGTGCCTTAACTCCGGCCGAAAGCGCGATCGCCCTTGCTGATTCCAACTCCCGCCGATGTCTTTGTTGGTAGTCAAAGGAAATCGTGTAACATTCGCAGCCGTCGGCTTTGGCTTGATACAAAACAGTTGAGGAGTCCAGCCCTCCCGACAATAAAATAACTGCTTTCACTTAAAATAACCTCCATTAAATTAGCCTTTACATTTATATCAAATTAGTTGTGAATTGACAAGTTTACAGCGATGGATTTTAACGAACCGCGAAGACGCGAAGGAAGAGAAGAGAAGAGAAATATTTGACAGTTTATGCGAGAATTGCTATAAGTTTAACTTGCTAACACATCGTCTAGTTCCCGGTAATCTGGCAAGGTTGTATCAATTTCTTGACCTTGCCGCAAAACTGTGCGATCGCGCTGCGATCGAGATAACAATTCGCTGAAAGTTCGCGCCTTAAATAAAATCAAGTCAGCGGGTAAACCAACTCCTATTCGTCCTACATTCGGCAATCCCATTAAATCTGCTGGTGTTGTTGTGACTGTGCGCGGCCAATCTTCCCAAGGTCTGTCTAAATGGGCTATGCGGACTGACATATTAAAGACTTCTAAAACATCGTGATCTCCAAATCCGTAAAACGGATCGCGACAGTTGTCGCTAGCAACTGTGACGGGAATTCCTGCTGCTTTGAGTTCGTGGATCAGGGTCACTCCCCGCCAGCGCGGTGTACGCCCCGATTCTCTGTCTTGCAAATAAAGGTTGCACATCGGTAAGCTGACAATGCCAATATTTGCTTGCTTGACTAATGTCAAAGTTTCTGTTACTAAATCGGGCGGTTGTACGGCTAAACTGCAGCAGTGCCCGCAGATTATTTGACCGCTAAATTCATAGCGAATAGCCGTTTTTGCTACTTCCCGCAGTGTTACTGATTCTGGATCGTCGGTTTCGTCGGTGTGGAAGTCGAGGTTTAAACCGCGTTCTTGGGCTAAGCTAAATACGCGATCGAGTTGTTTGTCTAAATCCGGGTTCATGTAGGCGACTCCGCCGAGGATGCCGCCGATTTGGGCAATTTTGTCTGCTAATTTTTCGCCTGCTGGTGTCAGGTAATAGTCGAGGGAAACTAGGGAAACTGCTTGCAAAATTAGCCGATCGCTCCATTCGGCTTGCAAGGCTTCAAATACTGCTAAACTAACGGTTCCCCCATCGCCTGCGCTGTCGATGTGAGTGCGGATGGCTTTGGTGCCGTGGGCGTAGCTGCACTTGAGGCCGAACTGCATCCGCCGGTAAACATCCTCTGCATTCCAGTGTTTTTGGGCGTCAGCGCGCACAGTCTCCAGCGCACTTGCAAAAGTTCCGTCGGGATTGGGCGATCGTTCCCAAATGTGGCCTTTGTCTAAATGCGCGTGCATATCCACAAAGCAAGGGAAAACTAAGCCGTTTTGCAAGTCTACAATTGGAATATCTCGAAGTTGCGATAAAGGTTCTGTATTGGTGGGGATGATTTGGGCGATCGCACCCGCTGCAATTTCCAGATCCACCGCACAAAAATTGTTCTCTGTCCCCGTTGTTGCAATTGCAGAAACTGAGGGTGCGATCGATTGCATTTCTAGCAGAGACGCGGGGACGCGAGCATTTTTGAGCAAATAATTAGATGTACTTGGCAACATTAACTTTGTGAGTTAGAATTTTATTAATAATTTAGCCATACCAGTTTTAAATATAGCAATTATTTCCAAATTTGGGAACTTTTTTATTTCTCTATTTCCATTTGACTCTCTTTCTTTCTCCTTTGCGCCCTCTGCGCCTCTGCGGTTCGTTAAGCTGTTGTGCATCTAGATTCTGTATGGTGATTGAGGGGGAGAGGGGGAGAGAGGGAGAGGGGGAGAGAGGGAGAAGATTTTTGATCGATCGTCGAAATATACAATGTTTATTTGCACAACAGCTTAAAAAAATATGATTCACACATTAAATCTAATTGCTCTAAAAGATGGGAGCATCTCATATTTGTAAAAAGACTTCTTTTGACTCCTTCTTTCTTCCTCTTTCCTCCTGTCTCCTGTCTCCTGCCTCCTACCTCCAATTTCTAGCTTGGCTGCAAAAGTGAGATGCTCCCTAAAAGATTTCGCTAAAATTGGATAGCTCGAATCCTTCCGCAGACACAATTCTGTTGTTACAATCGATAATCGTTTAAAAATGCCATAGCCAGAGCCAAAAACAACTGTGTCACAACCCAAGCATATAGTTTTAACATCCCATCCCGACAGATCCGGTACAGAACCAATTCCCATTTGTTGGGGAGAAATCGATCCTCTCAAACGGGGGCCCGTGATTGGCAGCCTCAGCAAATCTTCTCACCGGAATGCGATCGGCACTCATTCGGGTTCCTACTCTGTTTATCGAGCGCTAGCAGTTGCTTCCGGCGCACTTCAAGCCGATCACCTGCCCGATTTTACTAACACGTCTCCGGCGGCGCGCATCGGCCCTCACCCGAGTTGGGGCGATCGCAATTTGATTGTTTCTCTCGATCCCTTTGGGGGTTTGGTCAGCCAAATTTATACTTCATTTTTTCAGCAGGGATACGATATTCGCCCGACAATTGCTGTTACTAAAGCTCATATTAATATGCCGGAATTGCAAGATGCCATCGCTAAGGGGCGCGTGCAAATTGATGGCAAAATAGTCAAAGCAGGCGGCAATTTAGCGGTAACAAAAATTGCGATCGACCCCGTGTGGTATTTGCCGGGAATTGCCCGCAGGATAGGGGTGCAAGAAAGTGTTCTCCGCCGCGTTTTATTCGAGCAAACAGGCGGTATGTTCTCGGATTTGGTGACGCGGCCGGATTTACAGGTTTTCTTGCCCCCAATTGGCGGAACTACAGTTTATATTATTGGCGATGTTGCAAATATTTCTGACCCTCAGAAGCAGTTGGCGGTAAGGGTACACGATGAATGTAACGGTTCTGATGTGTTCAGTTCAGATATCTGCACTTGCCGCCCTTATTTGGTACATGGGATTGAAATTTGCATCCAAACTGCACAATCCGGCGGTTCTGGAGTAATTGTTTATTTCCGCAAGGAAGGCAGAGCTTTGGGGGAAGTTACGAAGTTTTTGGTGTACAATGCCAGAAAACGGCAGGAAGGGGGCGATCGCGCTGATGCCTATTTTACTCGTACTGAATGTGTCGCCGGAGTTCAAGATATGCGGTTTCAAGAACTCATGCCAGATGTTTTGCACTGGTTGGGGATCTCTCGAATTGACAGTTTAGTTTCTATGAGCGATCTCAAATACAATGCAATTATCAATTCTGGCATTCAAGTAGTCGATCGCATCCCCATTCCCGAAAATTGGATTCCCGCAGACGCCCAAGTCGAAATCGCCGCCAAAAAAGCAGCCGGCTACTACACGCCAGACCCCGTGCCAGATGCTACAATTCTTGCAGAAGCCATGATTGACGCGATTTAGGAGATTGACAGGCCAAAGACGCGAACAATCGGGCGCGAACAATCGCGTCTTTGCCAAATAAAATTTATTGCTGGTCTTTGATCGGTCAGGGTAGGTTATGGCTAATTTGCGTTCTACTGTTATCGTAAAAACAGATATTTGCGGATATACCGTCCGAGTCAAAAAGTTATCTCAGTCCGAATTAAGTAGTTTGTTAAACGAGCATAAAAATTTTATTTCAGATATTACTATCAGAAATGAAGGCAGCATGATTAAAGGGGAAGGTGATTCATTTTGGATGATTTTTCCCAGCGTTACCGCAGCGGCGATGGCAGCCATAGAAATGCAGCAAGAATTGAGAGCTGAACAATCTAGTAAATCGAACGATGAACGATTGGCTATTCGCGTGTCGATTACCCTAGGAGATGTCTTGCACCAAGATAAAGATATCTTTGGCGATACAGTAAATTTAACAGCGCGGATAGAATCAGTAACTCCGCCGGATGAAATATATTTGTCCCAAGCAGCATGGCTGGCCCTCAACAAAGCAGAAGTGCAAACATCTTTTGTGAATGAGTTTTCTTTGAAAGGGATGAGCGAACCTGAAAAAGTTTACAAAGTTGACCAAAGTCACAAAACGCGAATAGTAGAAAATCAAGCAATAATCAAAGCTGATTTGAGAGGTTTTATTGCTTATCAAGAATCTAATTCTATTAAAGATGTTGAATATTTACTGACTAAGTTCGATAACTTTGAAAAAACAATTTGTGAAGAATACGGCGGCACAATTCGGAGTATTGTTGGTGATTCGCACTTGTTAACTTTCCAGGAAGCTCACTCAGCCTTAGCGGCAATGGAAAGTTTGTGCGAGAATTGGAAACTGTTTATTCGTGGCAATCAAATACCTTGCGGCTTGTCGGTAGGAATTACTAAAGGAAATTTGTATATATTTCGGTCTTGCACTTACGGAAAAGATATTAACATCGCCGACAGGCTGGAAGATTTAAGTAAAATAATATCTCCGGCTACTGACAAAAATTCGGTGATAGTTTCCGACCGAATAAAACGCGAAGTCAGCGGCTCAAAGTGGGAGTACAAGCTGATCAAAATCGATAAAAATGCGATTTTAGATAATCTTTTAGATTACAGTCAGTTTGACTTTTTTCAAGAAAACGATGTTTATCGGTGTTTGATTGTATGAAGTTGAGCAAACTTGAACTAGAAACTGTACAATATCTGAGAACGCCGGCTGCGATTCGCCAAAAGTGCGATTCCCTTCGGGATAGCTTCGCTTCACGGCTTTTTAATTTAGCCTCCGAAAATAAACTACCCTACTTCCGCGTCGATTTATCCCAACTCGACAAAGCAGCCAATTATGTAATCGAGACAACTCGCCAACAGTATCCCGATTTTAACATTCCCTTTCACAGTCGCTGGCGGCATTTTGAAGCCGGCAACCTGCCGCGACTAGCCGAATTAGATGCAGCTTTAACAGAATTTTCACCCATAGAACAAGCTAAGATCAAGTTTGATTTAGCAATTGTCAGCGTTTTGCTTGATGCCGGTGCCGGTGCAGATTGGCAGTATTGCGAACCAGAAACAGGACAAATTTACCGCCGTTCAGAAGGGTTAGCAATAGCCAGTTTTCGGATGTTTTGTCAAGGTGTTTTTTCCAGCAATCCTGATTTTCCTTTTTCTGCTGATTCGCGGGGGCTTTCTCAATTAAAACTAGAAACCTTAGCTGCGGGATTTCAGGTAAGTCGAGACAATCCGCTAGTTGGTTTAAGCGGCAGATTAGAATTGTTGCAGCGTTTGGGGAAGGCGATTTGCCAGCATCGATTATTATTTGGTAG
Source organism: Tychonema sp. LEGE 06208 (assembly GCF_015207505.1). Taxonomy (GTDB): domain Bacteria; phylum Cyanobacteriota; class Cyanobacteriia; order Cyanobacteriales; family Microcoleaceae; genus Microcoleus. Next base: position 6,169 of record NZ_JADEWT010000038.1, on the reverse strand, counting down.
CGAAAACCCGCGTCCCGGCAATTTGGTACAATACTTGCTCGACAATCGGGTTTCTGGAGTCAAAACTGTGAATGCTTCTGAAGTATTGAATGCTGTTTTGACAGGTTTTGAGGAGATTTGGCCGGGAAGATATGCCATTGGTGGGGTTAATTTAGGGGATGTTTGGCGGCATTCAGCTTTGGCGGGAGAAAATTTTGGAGATAACTTTGTGCCGTTTCACAAACTCTCGCAGTGGTTGACTTATTCGCTGTTGGAACCGCTGCAACAACTGGGTTTAGAAGTCGCCGGATTGGATGAGTTAACGGGTTTGGCGGAGTATCGCAACGGTGGTTTGTGTTTGGATGTCGGGCTGCTGCGGGTAAAAGATGCGGCTGTTGGCGATCGTAGTTATTTGCCCGGTTCGGAAGTTATAGTGGAATGGCGATCGCTAACTGTGATTCTTTTAGATAAGATTGCCGCAACTATGCGAAAAAAGCTGCATTTGAGTGCAACAGAATTGCCCCTGGTGAAGATTTTGCAAGGGGGAACTTGGGCGGCGGGGCGAAAAATTGCCGGGGAATTGAGAGTCGGTGGAGTGCCGCCAATTCGGATTGAAAGTGACGGGACTGTGTTTTAAATAAGCCGAAATTAGGACACGGCAGTATCATAAGAAATTAGGACACGGCAGTGCCGTTTCCCTACAATTAATCTGACGTAGGGAAACGGCACTGCCGTTTCCTCTATATCATTTCGGTACAACCGGAATTGATACAATTAGAGCATTGAAAAACCCGGTTTCGTAAAGAATCCGGGTCATCAGTGTTATCTGTTTTTTAGTGTTTCTGCTTATTTGCAAGTGCGATATTTGACGTGATACACTAAACCGCGATGAGCTAAATCGAAGGAGTCAACGGTTGCCATGCCGGCACCGCGGGCTGTCATCGCAGCATTTACTCGCATATTTACACTGTCGCCGCAGCGAGACCAAACATTAGCTACAGTGGCTAAACTATCTCGAACGTTGTAGTTAGTTTCGCCGCTTAAATTCCGATTAAAAACTGGGCCGCGGGTTCCCGCAAAAAAGTATTCTGCTCGCAGGTTTCCTGTGGTTTTAGGAGCAATGTAGCCGCGATAATCAGCATCGTAGATAGAAATTTGGAAGCCTTGGGGTACTTTGATGGGAATGCTCAGATTGCAGCTTTTCCGGGTTTCTGTTGAGACATTTCCTTGGGCTGCAAACTTATCAAATAGGATGGTGAGTTCTTGACCGTCGGGGCTGACGCTGACGCTGGCGGAGCGGTCTGGGCAGCCGCTACCGCCGTAGCTGGCTCCTAATATTTGAACTGCAGGATTTGCCAAGGCGGGGCTGATAGAAGCGGCCATTAATGCTGTCGCCAGCAAGAGTTTTGCAAATTTCATGGATGTTCTCCTTAAGGTTTTTTTGTTAGGACAACTCTGAAAAATTCAAGGAATATTGAGGCGATGCCTTTCTATTTAGGAGATGGCAAGCCTTTACTGAAAAGGCAGTCAGTTTCTGACTGAGAGCTAGATATCTGTATTTAGCTCGGCTTTTTCGAGTAGCATTAATTTATGTATTAATGCTTGTTGTGTCCTGATACTTTCTAAGATTCATTTCCTTCAAAGAGTGTTCCGGAAGATTTGAGGGAATAATATTCATCTTTTTTTTAGGCTTTGTGGGGAACAAAGTTCTGATTTTTTGGTCGGCGCTGCGCTAGGAGGTATTTGTTGGACGACGAATTATATGCCTTTGCTATTGGCTGAGAAAAGATGCTTTAATTCGGGAATTAGAACTGCTGGATTTGTAGTAAAAGGCTCTGTCTGCTAGTGGCGAAGGAGGAAAATGTGACGATATTCGTATTTTCCGGCAGATTCAGAAGATGATAATTATCTTCAGAGAAACCGCAGATATCGGGCTGATGCAACACCGATTGACGCAGATAATTTCAAGGTGTTTTGCAATTTTTGCCATTCAAGTCTATTGGTTTGTACCGCGATCGCACTACTCAGGTGGCGATCGAGTATTATGTCAAAGTTCCCCAGGATATCGAACCGCGAGATGTTTTAATTGTCGATGGGATGCTGGCTGCTGGTAACTCAGCAGTGGCTGCTGCGGATCGGCTTAAATAAGTTAATCCGAAGTCTATTAAGTTTTTGTGCTGGCTGGCTGCGCCGGAGCGAGTTGAATACCTTCATCAACAGCACTCTGACGTGCAGATTTATGCGGCTGCTGTTGATGAGCGTTTGGACGATCGCAATTATATTGTACCGGGACTCGTCCCTGCGGGCGATGGCTTACACCCCGCTACGCTACGGCTTTACGGCACTATTTCAATTGAATCAAATTATTTTCTGCTGTATATACCAATACATTCATTGTAAAATAACTTTACTCACACAAGTATTACTTTGATTCTGTTATACAATGTAATTTATAAAGTTTTAATGTCAGGGAAAATCTATATGTAGCAATATTTGTATGGTTTTTGAGAGGGAATTCATAAATTGCATTGTCTATATGTATTTACTGCATTTGATCATTAAAATTTATGCCTTTAGTGTAACTAATGGCAGGAGTTAGTAGATAAAATAGATGTATGATGCTAATCGCTGGCGATCGACTATTAACATTTTTTGTAAGAGGAAAAAAGAATGGAGACTACAGTACATAAGGAAGCCCCACATCAGCCTGCTGAGGAAGTGAAAGTTAACAGCATCAACAGTGTGGAGTTTGAGCTTTGGGCGAAAGCTGTGAAGCAACAGATGATTGCAGCACTTTCTAAAAAGGGCGGGATGTAATATCTCTGGCTGTTGTTGGCGCGAGTTGTGTAAATTGAATTAAGAAAATTGCTCTCTGTATTTTTTTCCGAAATTGATCGGGGATTGGGACAAAAGAGCGGACTAAAGTCCGCACTACGAACCAGATCTTTACAGTTCGTAGTGCGGACTAATGTTCGCAGTTTAAGAGCGGACTAAAGTCCGCACTAGGAACCAGATCTTTACGAACTACATCTTATTGTTGCCAATCGATGGGACATGATATCAAGAGTGTGTCTTAAATTGTTTCCCTGCAGAATGCTTTTTGCCTGATTACGATCGCTTGTCAACGGCCGCCAGCAAGCGCAGACTTCCGTCTTGAATCTGCACGGCTTTCACCGTTCCGACAGCGACTCTTTGTTGACCGTTAGCCATCGCTACCTCAATTTTAATCTTGGGGTCAGCCTGCAAGCCCAGCCGCCCCCAGAGCCATTTAATTTGAGTATCGGGAAAAGAGCGCACTTCTACATCTGCAAAGGGCGAATTAACCCAGCGGATGCCGTCGTAAAAACTTGCTACTTGCACCTGATACCAAACTTGTTCTGGGGTCAATTTTAACCCGCTTTTGGCTGCGGGTTCTAGCCAGTCAGCGGGGTTGATATTGTTAATTAATGTAGCAGAACCCATAATTTGACTTTTGTGGTCTCCTAAAGTTTGGGCGAGAGAAACTGCTTCATCAAGTTTATTGACCAAATTCCGAATTCGACTTCTAGTTTCGCTGTCGGTATCTGATTGCTGGTCGAGCCAATTCATCGCTTCGCGAGTTCCGTCTTGAGAGGCTACAATTAGAGCGCCCCAAGCCTTGACATCGCCGTCCGCGGCATTGACTCGCAAGGCGGCATCTACGCGGTTCATAATCCGCCCGCCGTCATTTTTGAGGGTTGTGGCAATTTCGTGACTGTTGCTGGGATCGGCTTCAAATACTTGCAAAGCTTCACTCCAGCGGCCGTCGATCAATTCTGCGAGCACTTGTTGGCCGGGACTGGCCCAGGATGCGATCGCCTGAGCGCGAGTAATTTTAGCGTGAAATTCGATCGTTTCTAGTTGAGCTTGCGCGAGTGCGGGCCAATTTTTGCCGGCTTTACCCTTAGCAATACGCATGACATTTAATCCTGGAGACCACAGCCCGCTGTTGGCGAGCCGCAGCCCGTTTTTGTAAGTCTGATCGTTGAAGGCAAATTCTTCTAAAGAAATCGGAGTTAACTGAACTGGGTTCGGCACAAATTTGCGCGGGCCAATTTGATAAAGGGTAAATTGCGGCTCTAAACCAACTGTTTGGTCGATCGCCAATTGTGGATTTGAACCCTTCACAATTTGCTGCCAATTCGGCGGTTGTCCGGCCGCACTCGCCCAATCCAACAGCGAGATTAAATGATTTTGGCTGGGGTTGTAGCGAATGACTTGTCCGTAGGGAATTTTCTTGTCGCCGCGCACCAGTTTACCGCTGACATTAAACCAAATGCCTTCGGCGGGGGGCTTGCCGTCAAAGCGGCGCAGTTCTGTTAGGGGTAGCGACTGATTGGAGGCTTGATTGTCGGACGGGGAGTCAGCTAAAGAAGCCATCACAAAAGATTCGGCAGGGCCTTCTACACTCACAGAACTTGCTAACTGAAAATACTGCTCTTGATCGGAATCGCGATCGGGAAGCTGTACCCGCTTGTACACCCGAAGTTCGACAATTTGACGGCAAGGATTTTTGCAAACAGTAGAAGCATTAACTGTCCTTTCTACCATCACCGGCAACAGCAAATCGGCAATAGAATTATCTGCAGATTTATCGACGGGAAGCGGTAGGGGTTCGCCGGTTATGAAGCCCAATTTGCGGATGCTGGCTTTGATTTGAGCCAGAGTTTGGATCGAATCTCTGCTACCGGTAGGCAGGCGCGACCATCCAGGGACAAACTGAGAGACCAACCTGTTACCGTTGGGATCGACAATTAGCTGGTAACTCAGCCAAGCGCCGCCTCCCATCAAAGCGGAACAGCCGCACAAGATGCCGAGGGCTGTCAAATTAGCTACGAGTCTTTTCCACGGATATCTGGCGCGAGTTGGGGAAGGAAGTAGGGGAAGCTGGGAGTCTTGAAGTTTTTTGGGGCGACGATTGCGGCGGCGTCTTGTCGGAGGAGGAGGAGCAACTTTTGAATTTTCTGGGGGTTTGACTCGGCGTTTCGAGGGGTTAATTTTGTGTTCCATCGTCCGTCCAATTTTAGAATTTAGATTTTAGAATTTCGAGTTTAAAGTTGCAATAGTCGATCGTACTGCCGACCTATGATATCCCAGGTGTATTGACTTTCAACGAGGGCGCGCGCGCTTTCGGACAACTCCTGTCGCTGTTGCTGATTTTCAAACAAACTGGTAATCGCCTCAACATACTCCTGAACTTTGTTCGCCCGCAAGGCCCTTGTCGGTTGTGGGCCGCCACCGAGGGCTAAACCCTCCAAACCTCGATCGCTCGCCACCACGGGAGTTCCCGCAGCCATCGCCTCCAAAGTTTTATTTTTAATCCCGAAACCAATCCTCATCGGCACCACACAAACTGCAGCCTGATGCAAATATTCTGCCACCCTTTGCACCCGACCTACTACTTGAATTCCTTGGAGTTTCCCCAAGGCGAGCACTTCCGGGACTGGCGAAGCCCCGACTAGAGTGAGGGTAGCATCGGGATATCGCTGCTGCAAGGAAGGCAATATTTGCAAACTGAGAAATCTGGCGGCGTCAATATTGGGCAAATTGTTCATTGCGCCTGCAAAGATTAAGGTGTGTCCTCCCGGATCGATCGACCGGTACGGAAATTCTGTCAAATCCACGCCGTTAGGAATGACATCAATCGGAGGCACAAAAAAATCTGGTTTTTCTCCGAGTCTTCCCGCTGGCGACAGCAATTCTAGGAGTTGCTGCTTGTCTGTGGATGTGGTGGCGACAATGCGGGAAAATTTGGCACAGTAGCGTCTTTCGTAGCGGGCGAGTAGCGGCAAATTTAGTCGATCGCGCAGAGGTTTTTGGGAAGTGCCGGTGATTAACATTTCCCTGCAAGTTCCCCAAACCGAACTGTGAATATTGACCACTGTCAGCAGTTTTTGTCGCCATTCTGGACGCACGTAAATCTCGTTAACGCTGTGTTCGCAGGTAACAGCATCGCATTTCCCTGCAGCTACCAAATCGTCAGCCCAATTCTGCATTGCTTGAGAGTAGCTTGAGAGCAGGTTTGGAGGTGTCCCGGATAACACAAATTGACCGAATCTGTGCAATTTTCCGAGTATTTCAGAGAACCCCCCCTCAGTCCCCCCCTTGTTAAGGGGGGGAGGGAAGAATCCTTCCTCAAGCCCCTGATTGAGTCTTAGCCCCCCCTTAACAA
>NZ_JADEWT010000037.1 GCF_015207505.1 Tychonema sp. LEGE 06208 | reverse complement strand
GAGAGGGGGAGAGTGGGAGAGGGGGCGGTCAGAAACCGGGTTTTTCTCAAAAAGACGCATTACGACCCTAGATCCACTAAAAAACCCGGTTTCTTGGGTCATAGCGCACAAGTCTTGGACTAATGACCAATAGACTAATGACTAATGACTAATGACTAATGACTAATGACCAATGACCAATGACCAATGACCAATGACTAATGACCAATGACCAATGACCAATGAATTCGGTTTTCTCTATCTAAAAGCAGTGGTGAGAAGGCGACAAATTGTTACAATTAGTTTACAATGCTTCACACTAGGTCTGAGTTTATGGATGTCAAGACAGTATCGCCAGCCACCCCACTAACTTACTCAAATTCAGGGACTCACACTACACTGCAAAATCTCCAAGAGATAGAAACAGTTCCCCTGCAAGCAGTAGAAGTAGAACTAGAGACAGTGGCGGTTACTCCCGAACCGCTCAAATCAGCCAAAGATATCGCTTACGAGTTGGCCGGAGAAGCTGTGCGCTACGATCCAGCGGCGATCGCAGCCCAATACCGAAATCGCCCCCTGCAAGTCTGGGGACGGCTGTCGAGTGTTGTTTGGACATTTTTTAGCTTTGCCTTCAGTTTGTGGTGGGACAAAAAAAGAGGGCGCACCGCAGCCAACCAAAAGCGCCGCGCCGTGCGCCTCCGGGAAATTCTCAGCCAACTCGGCCCAGCCTTCATCAAAATCGGACAAGCACTCTCAACTCGTCCCGACTTAGTACCGCCGGCATATTTAGAAGAACTAACAACCCTGCAAGACCAATTGCCACCGTTTCCCAACGAAGTAGCATATCAATTTATACAAGAAGAATTAGGGGCACACCCCAACGAAATTTACGCCGAAATCACTGCAGATCCGATCGCAGCAGCCTCCCTCGGACAAGTCTACAAAGGCAAACTCAAAACCGGGGAAACCGTCGCCATCAAAGTGCAGCGGCCGGGTTTAGCCGAGAACATTGGCCTAGATATTTACATCCTGCGGCGCGTTGCAGTTTGGGCGCAAAACAACTTCAAAATAATTCGCAGCGATTTAGCGGGAATTATGGACGAGTTGGGCGAACGCATTTACGAAGAAATGGACTACACCCACGAAGGACAAAATGCCGAACGCTTCGCCCAATTATACGGAAATCTCAAAGATATTTACGTTCCCAAAATCTACTGGGAATATACCCGCCGCCGCGTGTTGACAATGGAGTGGATCACCGGCATCAAACTCACTAATTTAGAAGCCGTCAAAGCTCAAGGAATCGACGCTCCTTACTTAATTGAAGTGGGGGTGCAGTGTTCTCTCAGACAGTTGCTAGAACACGGTTTCTTTCACGCAGACCCGCATCCCGGCAATCTTTTGGCAACTCCTGACGGTCAACTAGCTTATCTCGATTTCGGAATGATGAGCGAAGTTAAACCTTATCAGAGATACGGCTTGTTGGAAGCTGTAGTGCATTTGGTCAACCGCGATTTTGAAGGTTTAGCTAGAGATTATGTCAAGTTAGAATTTTTGACACCGGATACCGATTTAACGCCAATTATTCCAGCTTTGGCGGGCGTATTTAACAATGCTTTGGGTGCTAGTGTTGCCGAACTCAATTTCAAAAGCATTACTGACGAACTTTCCGCCGTAATGTACGAATATCCGTTCCGAGTTCCAGCTTACTATGCTTTGATTATTCGATCGCTCGTCACCCTAGAAGGCATCGCCATCAACGTTGACCCCGAATTCAAAGTGCTCAGCAAAGCCTATCCTTACGTAGCAAAACGGCTGTTGAGCGACCCCGCACCGGAATTGAGAGCATCTCTGAAAGATTTGCTGTTCAAACAAGGCGAATTCCGCTGGAACCGCTTAGAAAACTTGCTGAACAATGCCCGCGAGAGTGACGATTACGATGTCAGCAAAATCCTGAATCAAGCCTTAGAATATTTATTCTCTGAAAGGGGAGATTTTATTCGCGATCGCATCGTCACCGAATTAGTGAAAAATTTGGACATAATTTCCAGCAATGCCTTTGCTAACGCCAAAGCAGTAGTAGGCGAATGGTTTGGAGTCAAGGCAAATCAACCAGTAGTTTCACAAACTGAACAAAAAAACCTAGAACACATCAAGCGAATTTGGGGAATATTGCAATCAACGCCCGGTTTTGACACCGCGAAAGTATTGCAGTTACTGCCGCAATTGTTGCTGAAACGCGAAGTGCAGAACATGGGCCAGCAAGTCGTAGGCGGTTTAGCGCAAAGGGCAGTCGCTAGATTAATTCGCGAGTTTTTGCTGTCGCAGGAACCGCCTGTGGTGATTGCGGAAAATGGTAGTTATTCTCATCCTTCGCCTCAGTTATCTTTGCCTGCTGCGAAGTAGTTGGATTGGGCGTTTTTTGGGCCGCAGATGTTGGCGGATAAACACAGATGAACGCAGATGGGATTTGATCTGCGTTCATCTGTGTTTAAGTAAGTCGGTGGGGAAAAACACAACTGTGTTAAGAAAGATAAATGAGGCTAAAACCCCAATACCTCCTGCATTCTGTCTCCTGACTTCTGCCTCATCCCAACTACAAATATTTACGCCTTTCTACTTATCTGTTAGGGTATTTCGGGAACTACTGAAGCTTAAATCCTTTAGCAGCTAATTGCTGGCGGAGACTTTGAATTATTACGCTATCTAGAGTATTCTCGCCTCTATTGGTACTAGATTGGCGCTGTTGTTCAACATATTCGGTTCGCTTTTGAGATAAGTCGCGGATTGTCTTTTTAATGCTCTCTCTTTCGGCTTTCTTTCCAGCTACATATGCTCTTTTTTCTGTTAGATTCATAACACGCATAATTTCCGGCAAAGCATCGTCTGATAGTGACTCCAGCGTAACTCTTCCGTTTTCAAGAGCATCGAGCAAATCCCAAGAAGCATTATCATAGTATTCAGAGGCTTTGGAAACACCACGCATCAGCAAATTTCTGCCAGCATTACTATCTTCAACTTCTTGACGTTGTTGTCCTACTCTTCCTTCTCTACCGTAGGGAATGTAGGTTTGATTTAGTTTAGTATTCCAACTAGAAATTTCGTCATCGTAAGGGGACTTAATTACCACAATTACTTGGTTTTGATTAATATTGAAGTGACTGCCTTTTGCTACTGTAGCTCCTGATGCCCAAAGTTGTCGCTCCTGACTTTCCGCTGAACCACAGTAGATAGTATTAATGATAGTATCTCCTTTAACAGCTAGATTGACAGATTGCGTCCAAACTATTGGGCCTTGATCGAATGGTTCATTACCCGCAATAAAAATCACGCGAAAATCTTCCTGATTTTTACTCCAGTTTAATTCTTGCATTGCCGAGCGAATTACCCAGCCAGCATATTCCTGGCCGCCGTTGGTTTTGATACTAAATAGCTTTTCGGAAACTAAATCTAATTCTGGAGTAAATCCAGTTAATAATCTCACAAAACCTTCCGAGGAAGGTAAGCTGTCATTGCCATAATGGTAGACAGCAACTTCTAACTCTGGCACTTCGCCATCTTTGGTGACTTTAGTTAAAAAATTCACAATTTGCCAAAGTTGAGTACGAGTCTGGTCGATCAGTCCATCCATGCTATTACTAGAATCTAAAAGGATGGCAATCTGAATTTTAGCTTTGGCGAAAGCGGCTGTGGGAAAACACAAGATACTTAGGGTTAATGCTGTAGCGAATAAATTTTTAGCTAGTTTCTGCATGAATTTTTCCCTAGGAAATTATTTTTTATCTAATTATAGTCAGTGATAATAGAGATTTAGTTCCAGGTGTCAAGTAATTTATAACAATATTTTACATTGGGGTTCGATTCATTACAGAACTTATCAACTCCGATCGAAGAAACCGGGTTTTTACCGAATTTGTGGACTGCAACGCGTCTTTTCGTAAAAAATCCCGTTTCTGGTCATTCATGGGTAACTCAGACCAAAGAAACCGGGTTTTTTGCGAAAATTATTCGCTGTTACCAGAAGATGCGGCCAAAAACCCGGTTTCTTGAGCTTGGCGCGCAAGTCTTTACAAAAATTTACATCTAATTTTACAGCCACATCGACCGCACAGCAATACTTTCAACGATCGGCTACCAAAAAGTTTCAGAATTTCGCAAAAAAAGTCCCAACTCATCCTGATAAGTAAATGTAGGAAAAAAGTTGCGGCCGCACTTAACTATGAACGATAAATCCAACCCATCCAAGGGGGAAGACAACTTATCCGACGACTCCGATGCTGTTGGGGCTGGGGGAAAATCGAAATTATCCGATCGAGATTCCGCCCAGCAGCAAATCCTCGAACTCGTCACCCAAGCTTGCAAGCATCCCCTGGGCAGTCCCCGGCGAGGTTACTTTGTGGGTAAACTCATTCGAGAGATTCTCAAATCCGGCAAACTCTGGAAAGAAAATACACCTCACTACGAAGAGGCATTGCACAAGACATGGATCTATTTATCTGCGAATTTATGTGAAGCTACCACAGCAAAACAAGCTTACAATCCCGAAATAAGCCAGATTACGAGTTGGTTAAATCCCTATCTCAAAATGCGGCTGTTAGATTGTCATCTGAAGCAAAAACAGGAAAGGGAAAGACAAAGCAGCGATCGCATAGTTTGGCTAGACGGAATCAAAGAAGACACTATCAATTCAAGCAACAATCTCGTCGCAGATCCAGATGTAACTTTCTATTTGGACGAACTTCTAGAATGGATAAAAACCGATCCCAATAATGAGTTAAAAAGCAGACACGTTAGAGGTAAACCACAGCTCAATTGCCAACTTTTATTGCAGCGGCAGTGTTTGTACGGTCAAAGCATTCAAGAAATAGCAAAAGAGTTTGGCTGCGCCCCCTCCACTGTATATCAATTGTTCAATAACGACTGCCGCCACCTGCTGCAGAAATTTTCGGAAAACCAAGGATATCAAACTTTTAACATAACAGGATTGCAAAAACCATGAACTCGAATAACCTCTCAGAAATAGACTCTTTGCCCATGCCAATTACTCAAAACTCACTGCATATTGCTAGACGTTTTTCATCCCAACAACGTCACCCACAAAGACAAGAGCAAGTTTATTTAAATACTTTGGCTGTGCTGGCAGTTCGCGATTACCTCACAATTTTGAGTATTGAAACTGACTTAACTCAATGTGATAGCTGGAATCCCGCAATGCGCTTGTTTGCAAATGCGGCAGATTTGTATATTAAAGGATTAGGTAAAATTGAATGCCGCCCGATTATAAATCGGTTTCAAAATTCATCGTCTCAGACACCTGATATTTACCCGGTGCCGTTGGAAGCCAGGGAGGAACGCATCGGTTATATAGTTGTAGAAATTGATGAAGAGGAAAAGGAGGCGAGATTGTTGGGGTTTTCTCCGACGGCGATTTCAGGCGAATTAGTATTGAGCAAATTACATTCTGTTGATGATTTCTTAGTACATATAGAACATTTGTGTGAAGCTAAAGTTGACCTAAATCAGTGGTTTTTAAATGTATTTAATTCTGAGTGGCAACCTTTTGAGGCGGTGTTTCACCCGCAGCCGCAGACTTCGCCCCGCGAATTTGAAAATCCGATTTTGTCAAAATTGGGCAATTGGTTTAAAAATGTTTTTGAAACAGGCTGGCAGAATATTGAGCAAGGTAAAAAAAGTTTAGAAGATGTAATTTTCCCTGATAAAAATCCAGATTTTGCATTCCGAAGTGGTGGAACTTCGAGATCGGAATCTCCGTTGTCAGGGAATCAAACTACTATCCGTCAGACATTCCCGGAAGCGGATGTTACTAGGGCCAAGTTGATTGATTTGGGAATGCGTTTGGGGAGGACAACTGTTGCTTTGTTGGTGGCGATCGCCCAACAAAGCGATCGCACTGTCAGAGTTCACGCCCAGTTGCATCCGGCGATTGGCGATCGTTATTTGCCTCGTAACCTGAAACTGTCGTTAATATCCGATGCTGGCCAAGTTTTAGATGAGCTTGAATCGACTGTTCAACAGCAGTGCATTTCACTGGAATTTGAGGTAGAACCCGGAGAGAGTTTTAGTATTCGACTTGCGATCGATGATTTGAGCGTAACAGAAAACTTTATGGTATGATTTTGTGATTACTGTTACCACAGCAAATTTATGACTTGGACTGTCATATTGGCTTTAGGGTCGGGAAATCTTCAAGAAGGATTTCCTCACATCACGGCGAAGTTGGAAAACCCAGCCCGATCTATCAGTATTCAACAATTCAAAGGAAGCTTGCCACCAGCACCAGATATTGAGGTGCTGCACAGAAGATGGAAAGCTGCTTGTACAGGACTACAATCTAGCAGAAGCGATGCTCGAATAAAAGTCAATTATGCCAGCACGACTCACATTTCTGAAACCAATCCGGGCGCTATATATGAAGGTTTAAAAAAAGAGATACAATCGTGGCTGAAAACAGACGAATTTTACAGCAAAATTGAGGTTAAGCTGAGGACACGAATCGGCAATCCCTCGGAAGCTGCCGTTCAAATATTTCTAGAGTGCGATGATTCTCAGATTTCCGAGTTGCCTTGGGATGCGTGGAATTTTCGGGAAGAATACCGCCAGAGTGAAATCATCCGCAGTTCGTCCGAGTATACAATACTGCAGCGGCAAGAAACACAATTAGGAATAGATCTACCTTCTAGAGGAAGAATTTTATGTCTTTTAGGTAACAGTAAGGGAATAAATGTTACAAAAGATCGCAGAATTATCGAAAAAAGTTTGGGCGATAGCTGCGAATTAGAATTTTTAGACAACCCGACACCGGAAGACTTTAACGATCGCCTTTTTGATGAAAAAGGCTGGCAAATTTTCTTTTTTGCCGGACACAGCAACAGCGATGACAATGCTACAAACGGAAGGCTGCACATCAATCAAAATCCTACCAACAATACTGTCACAGTAAAGGATTTAAAATTAGGTGTACAGCAAGCGAGTTTTAAAGGCTTGCAGTTGCTAATTTTTAATTCCTGTTCGAGTTTTGGATTAGCAGCGGATTTGGTGGCTCAGAATCATCATTTGCCGTCAATAATTGTGATGCGCGCGCCAATTCCAGATCAAATTGCTCACGATTTTGTGAAGTCTTTGCTTAGATACTTGGCGGAGGGAGATCCTTTGTTTTTGGCAATGCGAAAAGCTAAGGATGATTTGCAGCGCTGGGAATCTCGATTTCCGGGCGCTAGCGGGATTCCGGTGCTATGTCAGCATCGAAACTTTGAGGAATTAACGTTACCGGGATGCGGCGCAGCTAAACCTGTGATTTTAGCAGCGGATGGTGCGGCACCTCGCCCAAACCGCCCCCAATTTACAATTTCAACTAAATTTATGCAGCGTACCAGCATCAGTTTAGCTGTTTTGGCGATCGGCTATATATTAATGGGCCCCCATCTGGCAAATGCCATCAACGCATTTGGGCGGGAAAACCACCGGAAAAATCAATTTTTAGCCGCTAAAATTTCCTACAATCTAGCTGCATTAATCAATCCTATTAACGGCGAGCCTTACTATAACTTATCTCAACTTTGTAAACAATTAAGCGATCGCAAATGCGAGCGAGAAGCAATGCAAAGTGCCGTCTGGCGGGGACTTCCAGAAGCTCACGCTCAAATATCCAAATCCTTCTTGCTGGAAAATAAACCTGAAGATGTTTTAAAGGCGATCGGACTTTGCTTAAAAACTACTAAATACGATGGAGTCAAATCAGCTTGTTTCAAGAATCGTGGCTGGTTGCGATTCACTCAAAAGCGATACAATTCAGCGGAAGCAGATTTAAGAACAGCAATATCTCTTAACAGTAATAGTCCCGAAGCTCAATGTTTTTTAGCGCAAGTCCTCGAAACTAAAGGTAAAGTACAAGAATCACTAAAATATTGGCAAGAAACCCTTAATCATGCGAATTATAGCATTCCAGAACAAGATGAATGTCTCGAAATGGCAAAGGAGCGTTTACAAATCCTAGGAAAGAGCAAATGAAAAAACAGACGGTATTTTGTATAGGCGCAAGCGCGATCGCATTTACATTGATTGCGATCGAAATTATGCCTGATTCCTGGGAAAATGGCCCAGGCTTCCGCGAAATATTGGCCAACAATCCGATAATTTCCCCAGCAATCGCAGCAACGCAAAGAATACCCAACGGACAAATCCTGAATATTAGCGGCGAAGTGCAGCTACAGCGTCAAGATGGCAGAAATATTCGCCCGACAATCGGTACGCCAATTTATCCGGGCGACAAACTGCAAACTTCACAAAACGGACAAATTACGCTCCAATGTGCGGATTTAGGAATTAAGTCAATTAAAGCGGGGGAAAATCAATTAAATAGCTGTTTGTTGGCTAGCGATAAGTCGCATTCTGACTGCAATAAAAATTTAATTAGATGTCCCGATCGAGGTGATGATAGAATTGCTTGGAATAATGCGCCAATTCCTTATACAATCAGTCCGAGGCGGACGCAATTGCTCGACAGCAAACCGACTTTGCGTTGGAATCCGGTTGCGGGTGCGACTAGCTATAAGTTGAGCCTCCTCGAAAATAATGGGAAGTTAAATTGGGAAATGACGGTTAGCGGTACTGAGGCTGTGTATCCGGGGGAACCGGCGCTGAAACCGGGTGTTAAGTACAGGTTGATTGTGGAAACGAATACGGGGGTTTCTTCGGAAAGTCCGCTGTTAGAGGAAGATACAGAGTTTGATTTGTTGGATGAGAAAGCAGTTGAAGGGGTGAAGGAGGCTGTGGGGGCGATCGACAAACAACTATCGAATCCAGTGGCTAAAAAATTAGCAACAGCACAGATATATCTTAGCACAAACTTGAATGCCGAAGCAATAGAAACCTTAGAAACTTTACCAAAAGCCGGAGTAGAAACAGCGCCAATTTACCGCAAGTTGGGGGAACTGTATCGGGAGCGATCGCAATTGATGCCGCAGGCTGAAATATATTATAAAAAGGCGATCGAGACAGCTAAACCCGATGAGACTGAGGAGGTAACCGAGGCTAGTTACGGTTTAGCACAAGTTTATTTATCTATGCGGAACTATCCCGAAGCGATACAGTATTTGAAGTTGTCACAAGAGGGATATCAAAGTTTGGGAGATTTATCAATGGTGGAAAAAATAGGCAAGCAATTACAAGATGCCCAAAGGAGGAAAGATCGGCAATAGTAATGCGTTGTGAAGTTAATTGTGGGTAAATTAACGTCGCAATCACCAGACTTTTTAGGGGCGGGTTCGCAATGGATTTTGTCACCCACAAACAATCTTAATAAACCCGCCCCACCAATCACTTAATATCCCGGTTCTTGATAAGCAGGTTCTTGATAAGCAGGTTCTTGATAAGCTGGTTCTTGCCACTCGCGGCGGGGGGGTTCGGGATTGGGATTGTAAGGTACGATCGCCCCATCATCATTCACAATCATCCCATGAATAATCCTATTAGGCTGCACCGGTTTTGCCTTAATACTGCCTTTGCGGCCCTCCAACTTCGGCAACTTCGGAAACTCTTCAACCGGCATTCCCTTGACAGCTTGACTCATAAAATCGCGCCAATTGTAGGCTGCAGTACCGCTAGTTCCCCACGTCGGATAGTTGTCATCATTCCCCAGCCAAACGCCAGTCACCACCTGCGGAATATAACCGATAAACCACAAATCCCGCACGTTTTCTGAAGTACCAGTTTTGCCGGCAACAGCGCGATCGTTTAAAGCAGCAGGCCCGCCCGTACCCCCAGTCACCACACCCTCCAACATCCAAGTAGTAATCGCAGCACTATCTTTATCCAAAACCCGCTTTGGTTTAAAATTAGCCTTATAAATCACATCTCCCCGCTGATTTATCACCTTAGTAATTCCGTGCGCTTCAATAAAATTACCTTGGGAGGCTAAAGTACCGTAAGCATTAGTTAACTCCAGCAAATTCACCTCAGAAGAGCCCAAAGCCAGGGAATAAATCGGACTTAATTTAGACTTAATTCCCATATCGTGGGCTAATTTGATCGCCGGCTCAAAGCCGACATCAACCAACACCTTCACCGCCACCACATTCACCGAAGCCCTCAAAGCATCAGACATCGATCGCCAGCCACTAAACTTTTTGCCGTAATTGTTCGGTTGATAGCCGTCGAAAATAATTGGCTCATCTTGATAGCTGTCGTAAGGCGAAAAACCGGCTGCTATCCCCGCGGCATAAACCAACCCCTTAAAAGTCGATCCGGGTTGTCGCAAAGCCTGGGTAGCGCGATTAAATTGGCTTTCCTTAAAATTTCCGCCACCGACTAGCGCCTTAACTTCCCCAGTTTTAGTGTCCATAGAAACTAAAGCAGCCTGTTCAAAACCTTGACGGCGGCCATCAACCTCGATCGCATCTTTAACAACCTGTTCCGCTATTTTCTGCCACTTCAAATCCACCGTCGTCTCGACAGTCAAACCGCCAGCTTCCAAAGCATCCTTAGAAATATAGCGCGGCAATTCCTTGCGAATGTAACTAGCAAAATAAGGCGCGACTACTTTAAATCGCTTCGGCGGACTTTGTTTGACAGTCATAGGTTCTGCCATCGCCTCCTTCGCCTGCGCTTCTGTAATTACCTTTGCGTCTTGCATTTGTTTGAGCACAATATTGCGGCGCTCCTTAGCAATATTCGGATTAACCAAAGGCGAATATTCGCTCGGTGCAGGTGGCAAACCCGCCAAAGTGGCCATCTCTGCCAATGTTAATTGATCGACAGTTTTGCTAAAAAAAACCCAAGCCGCATCTGCGACTCCGTAGGAATCCGAACCCAAATAAACCAAATTTAAATATCTTTCTAAAACTTGGTCTTTAGTCAACTCCCGCTCTATTTTCTGAGCTAAAAGAGCCTCCCGAACTTTTCGCTTAAGACTTCTTTCTTGATTGAGAAAAACCACGCGAGCCAATTGTTGGGTAATTGTACTGCCGCCCTGCACCAAATCTCTCGCTACCAAATTAGAAGCTATCGATCGCACAATACCTTGATAATCCACCCCGCCATGTTCGTAAAAACGGCGGTCTTCGATAGAAATAAAAGCTTTTTTCAACAAATCTGGAATTTCATTAAGTTTTAGCTTATCTCTAGTTGCGGGCCCCGACTGCAATAAAATCGTATTATCTGCAGCCTTAATTGTCAGCGTTCCATCGCGGCTAAACGCTGACAAATCGTTAACATCCGGCAAACCTTTATTTAAGGTGTGCAAAATCCATAAACCGTATATTAAAGCGCCACTGCCCACACTAACAACACCTATGGCTATCCAAAATCGCGGGCGGCGGGACCGTAGCTTTTTTAACTTTTCCTGTAGTTTGCTATTTTTCTGCAGCGCGATATTTTCCGGTAGTTCAGTATTTACTTGCAGTTGGGTATTCTGCAAGCCGCTATTTTCCGGTAGTTTGCTGCTATCGAACCTCTTGATTTTTTTTGATGATCTCGTTCTGCGCCTACCGAATACCGGCTGCAACAATTCTCTTCCCTTTGCTTGCAGCATAGTAACTTGAGGTTCAATTTCCAACCAAACGATTAAGCGCTTCAACCCTTGCCAATGGCGCTGGACTCTTGGATATTCACCGTTTTTTGGGTAGGAATATTCTGATGCTAATTCTGACTCTTCTGGAGGTTCAGCATCTTCTGATACCACATACTCCGATCGCTCATCCGTTGCCTGTGGATACAATTCAGGCAGGGATGGTGACGAGTTTAGCCCCGTGCTATTGGCAGCATTTGGCGATTCTCGATCGGAATTACCCCTTGCTGCCTTAGTGACTTTGCTCAATTTATCCTTGATATTTGAGAAAAATTCTGCCACGTTCAGACCTTCAAACCTCATCAACTTCAATTAAAAATTAAAAATCAAAAAGGCTAGCCTCCTTCAATTTTTAATTTTTAACTTGACATTTTTTATTCAACAACACTGCGAACAGTCTTGAGTTAATTATTTTGAATTAAAAACTATTTAACTCAAAATTCCCCACTCTTAATTCTTCTTAACTCGCATGACCAAGTGCCAAGGCTGCTACCAGCATACCCAAAACCAGGAAAGGCTGAGCGCTAGCCTGATATTTAACATCATTTTCCAGGGGATTGCGTAAAAAGTACATATCCTGAAAAGTAATTTGGGGAATTATCAGCAGTAGCAGAATGACAGCGTAAAGGTTTTGGTGGATGCTGATCAGGTAGCCTGCAATCCCAGCTTGAAAGATGTCGATCATCAACACGCAAATCCAAGCTGCAGTGCTGATACCAAACATCACTGGCAAAGATTGTAACCCTAATTGCCGATCGCCCTCGACACTTTTGAAATCATTGACGATCGCGATTCCCAGCCCTGCCAAACTATAAAACAGGGTCAAAATCATAATGGTCGGATCTAGTGTACCAAACAAAGCTTGACCTGCCCACCAAGGCAGGGCAATGTAACTAGCACCCAGGGCATAATTTCCCAACCAGCCATTCTGCTTGAGTTTCAGCGGTGGCGCAGAGTAGATGTAAGCTAGAAACGCGCCGACTAGAGTCAAAACAGTCATTGTGGGGAATTCATGACCAGCCCACAAGTCTAGAGCATAAGCCACCCCAATGCCTGCGGCTAATAATACCAAAATTTGCGTTACTACTTGGGGAATCGAGATGATACCGGAGGGAATCGGGCGGTAGGGTTCGTTAATAGCGTCGATGTCGCGATCGTAAAAATCGTTCAAAGTTTGAGTGTAGCCAGTAAGCAAAGGCCCTGACATCAACATACAAGCTGCCGCGATCGCGAAATTCTCTAAATTCCAAACATAGTTTCCAGAAGACGCAGCCCCGCACACCACGCCCCAAATTAAGGGAATCCAGGTAATCGGTTTCATCAGTTGCAAGCGAATCTTCCAGATCGAAGTTTCCCCGCTAGAAGCGCCTTTCATGCCCAACAGTTGCCGAGTTTTGGCACTGCGATCTGCGGTAGCAGCACTTTCCGGTGCAGCTTCTGGGGAGATTTGAGATGGAGGAGAGTCAGACATAATTTGATGTTAGCGGTACTGCTACTGTGTCGTTGTGCGTTTGAATAATAATTCTGACAGTATACAACTGATATTTAAGGCAATGTCTGGAAAACTTACCCCGGATTGGAGTTGATGCTAGGGAAAATTACCATTTTTACCAATATTGTTTAATATCATTATTTGGTGCAAATGTCAAGAGTGTCAAGAGTTTTTTTTTGATAATTTAGCTGAAGCGGCCTGCTGTTGGAGATGTTAGCTAGCGGGTTCATTTAAGGTAAATTACTGGGATATGCGCGATCGGGCTTTTTGCCATACTACTCTTCGATCGTCTCATCGGGCAAAAACTCTGGCCAAAAGTCAGAATCTAGAACCTCGACAGCAGAATAGATACATGATTGCGGAAACGTTTCTACAGACAATCCAGTTTCAGCACTTGCTTGTTCTACTGCATCCGCATAACATTCAACTAATACTTCTTCAAGATATGATTTGAGACTGGGGGAATCTTTTAGAGTTTGGCGAATGCGTCTGCGATGTTCAACAATGCTGCCTTTCCAACTACCACTTCTTCGATTCGGTTGAAATTGCCACTTCAGCAAGTGCAGGATAATTACCACAAGATTACTTTCCAAACTCCTGCGTTCACTTCGGCCCATGTCTTCTATTTCTGCAATCAAGTTTTCCCAATCGATATTTGAGTAGTCGCGAACCCGCAAATTTTCCACAGTGGTTTCAATCCATCTGAGGTAATCGGTATCATACAATTTATGTCGGTCAACTTCTAATTTTGTTGTCATAAGCTGTTCCTAATTCAACAATTTGGACACTTTAATTGCTGACGCATGGGGAGCAAGAAACCCGGTTTCTACGAGTTTTGGGTCGAGTCAAGAGAAATCTAGTCAGAAACCGGGTTTCTGAGGTCTGCGTGCATCAAACTCTTGTGGGGTAGGCTTCTAGCCCTTCCTCACAATAAAAATTAAATCCACAACAGCTTAACAACTACCAATTAACAAATCAACAAATATGGCGGTAGGAATCAAAAGGCAGTCCCGTGCGCCGCTTGACATCAACAACTGATTTGTATGCACCTTTGATCTGCCTTTCTCTAACTATTGTTTCAGCCACAACCCGATCTAAACCGCTCTGAATTAACTCTTCCGGCGACAGAATATTTAACCGTTTCCAACTAAATTGTGATTCTTTTTGATAATTGTAGCTGAAGCAAATCATCGGAGCGATGCGTCTGACGTGACTTTCTGGAACTCCGGCGATTTCCGATAACTCTTCGGCGTGGGTAAAAATGTAGCCTTCGTTTTGCAAAGATTCAATATCGTTAGCGTAGACGATCGGCAAACCCAATATTCTGACCAAATCATCTTTGGTACACTCATTAATATCTATTTTGCCGCGCTCTTTTGCCAGTTCTTGGGCATTTGTCGCAGTTGCAGGAACGAGTAAGCCTTTGGGTGCGGTTTTGATAAGATAGCGCTTTTTCAAGGCAAAAGCAGTGACAATTTGAGCTATCCAAACCAGCGTCCCCAAATTAGTTGAAGAAGATACCGCTAGTGCTGCTAAAGTAATGCCAACACCCCATCCCATCCAACTGCGAATATTTGTTTTTTGCCCTGCATAGGCGATCGCCAATCCGCCGAAGTAGGGAATAAAAGAATACCACACCCAGTTGGGAGTTTGACGCAGCCAGTATAAATTTTGAGACACTTTAGTTTTATCCTCGATCTATTTTATATTTGACTATTGTTTAAATCCCACCTTTTTCATACAGTCATAGCTGAGCTGAGAGGGCGGGTTTTGCCATTTATTTAGTCATTTGTATCATAAATTTTCTTCTAAGCCCGCCCCTACAAAACGCTAATGACTAATGACTAATGACTAATGACTAATGACTACTGACTACTGACTACTGACTTCTTAATTACAATTCTCGGAGCAGTTTTTGGCGTTTTTCTTCATATTCTTCGGCGGTAATTGCGCCCATATCGTAAAGTCCTTTCAATTCGGCGATCGCCCCTGTCACATCTTTTGCCCCTCTGAGCATATACCCAGAAGGCAACGATCCGTGATTGTACTGTACCTGAAAAGCTTGTTCCGACATCAGCAGCAGACCGAGAAAATCAAAAAATGCGATCAGTGAGGGAATTAACGTCCAGGAAAAAAGCAAATATAATAGCCCTGCTACGTTATTTCCCAAATAAAATTTGTGTCCTCCGAAACCTCCAATAAAAAAAGCTAACACAACTGCTACGGTTTTATCTTTTACCATTTTCCCTTTCCCCAGTTTTTTTACTTTAACTTGTGCGATCGAGCTAAGCAGTATTACTAATTTTTACTCATTTATTAGGGTTTTTGCGAAACTTAGACATGGCAAAATACAGCAGAACTATACCGGCTTGAGCTTGTAGAATGACCAAGTAGCCTCTCATGAAATAATTTAGTTCGCTGCCTGAATTGAGAGAAAATATTAAAATGCCTAGAGCTGCGTAGGGTGCGAAACGCATCCAATTCGGTGCTCCCTCTAACTTGCGGCTGTTGAAATTGCTCATTCGTGCGATCCATCTACAAAAACCGGACAAGATGTTACTTCTATGTTAAAACAAGTTTTTCCGTTTAGCTTCCCAATTTGGGACTAGATTGAAGATCGCGGGCTGGTGGCGCACCTGCTTTTTTGGCAGTTTCTCAAACCTGCGAAAAAAGCAAGGTGAATTCACAATTATTAACAACCGCGCGACTTAACTCGCGCCGCCGCCCAAAAGAAACAGGCTCAGGAGAGTTCCGCTGTTCCAAAGACTGTGGAGAAGCATGGGAGCGAGGAGATTGCGCGATCGCGTGTACACAAAGCCCAACACCGCACCCAAAGTCGCCAAGGGCAGAATCTCGGAGACACTCAAGTGAGCCACAGCAAACAAGAAAGCCGAAGCTGCGATCGCCCCCCAAACAGGCAAATAGCGAGTCAGAGAAGGCAGCAGAAAGCCTCGAAACACGATTTCCTCAAAAACCGGAGCGGCGATCGCAGCAGTGCCGAAAAACACCGCCAGAGCCACGTTGTCCCTACCTTCAAGGACGATCGGCAAAATCGGATTGCTGCCACCTTGTCCCTGCCATAATTGCTGATTGATCAGCGACACCACAACTACCAAAGGCAAAGCCACAAAATAGCCGCCCAACCCCCACAAAAACCAATTGTCCCGCCAATTAAGCCGAAACCAACCATCAGGCAAAGGCAAAAAAGACTTAATTGAAAAATACAGTACCGAAAGCCCGCCAGCCGACAGCAACAAATAAGTAGCAAAGATATAAAAAGCCTTTTCGCGCGGGTCAAAAGTAGCCGGATTCAGCTTAAGAACAGCCAGAGAAACTGGCAATAACAAATAGGGAATCAAGATTTGCCCGACAAAGAAAAAGCCGACTACAAGCACCTGCCAAACAATCTCGCCATCCCAAGGCACATCCCAAGCCAAACTCCCATTTCGCGCCAACAGCGGCCCGGAATCTGCCTTATCTAACTGCCGCCGCTGCAACAGCCACTGTACAGTCAAACCAACCAGCAAAACCGTACCGATGCAAAGCGCGATCGCCGGAATGCCTACAATAAGTGCCAATTTTTCTATAGCTTTTTCAGCCGTTGCTTGCTCCGTAGCTTGCAGGGCTGCTAGTTCCTTAGAACGTTCTTGCAGCTTGTAAAGTTGAGCGAGAGCGCGATAGCGAAACCAACCCTCCAAAGACTTTTGAATGCGCGGCTCGGCATCCGGCAGCAGTTGAGCCGGATCGCTCCAAATTCCAGTTAAAACTCTAGCAGTTGCTACCGAAGAATCGCCATCGCTTTCAGTTTTGTACCGCTCCAATAAATTTTGCCAAGTTTGGATTGCCGCCTCAGTTTTGTCATTGCTTGCCTGCAAAATTCCGACGCGCAAGTCAATTTCGTTTTGCAGCGCTAACTGTTGCTCGATCGACTCTGACAAAACCTTTGTTTGAGCCAAATTCTGAGTATTATTATCAGGTTTAGCTGCGATGGCAGACTGAATATCTTTAATTTGCGATCGAGTTGTTGTGATAGCTTTTCGAGTCGAATCTCGCGCTTCTCGATACTGCGTCAAAGCCGTATTTAAAGGCTCTGTACCGACAATATTGTTGCGTGCCGAAGTTAAATTAGCATCGCCACCGTTTTGTGGTTGCCACTCCGAGGCGTGAAGCAGCAAATTTGTCTGGTAGAGTTCCAGCCGGCTTTGAATTTGCGGCTGGTTCCAACTACCAACTAAAGATAAACCGACTAGGGCGATCGCGATCGCCGTTAAAATACTTAAAATTATCCGCTTCAGTGTCATTCCTGCTTTTCCGTCCCGCGCAAATCCGTGGCTAAGTCTTGTCCGTCTTTAATCATATGTCGGGAGCATCTAAGTTTGGCATTTATACTGCTGTCCCCAAAGAACGAGTTGTACAATACGCGAGCTCTTGAGGTGTTCGCACGCTTAGTCAAAAAATGCGGCGCTGCAAAACCCAGATGCTCCCCATATGTCGTTCCAGTCGAGAGTAGCCCCACAACTGGTAAAATTTCACTGGCCGATCTTTTTGACTCGGCTCAACAGGACTTGCGCCACAAATCTTCGACTCGCCGTTTATGCGTAAGGTATACACCGAAAGCGCGCGCGACGCACCGAAAGCGCGCGCGAGAGGATTAGTGTACTGTGCGGCTGCTTGTGGCGCACCTTGTGCGCCACAAGCAGCCGACGAAGACTCGACAGCAACGTAAATCGTAAATCTAAAATCTAAAATCTAAAATCGAATGACTCGCATTATCTTAGTCCGTCACGGCAAAAGCACCTACAATCTAGAGCGCCGCATCCAAGGCCGCCTCGACAAATCAGTTTTGACAGAAGCAGGGCGCAGCGGCGCGATTCAAGTAGGCGACATACTCAGCACCATCGCCTTCGATGCTGCGTATACAAGTCCCCTGAAGCGAGCCCAAGAAACAGCCGAAATCATCCTGTCGCGCTTGACAAATCCGCCACAACTGCAACCAACCGATAAATTGATGGAAATCGATTTACCTCTGTGGGAAGGAATGCTGCGCCAAGATGCGATCGACCAATTCCCCGACGCCTATCAGCAATGGCAAAAACAGCCAGACAAATTTTCCATGAAACTACCTTCAGCCGAAGGAGAAGTCGAACACTTTCCAGTATTGGCAATATTTGCTAACGCCCGCAATTTTTGGAAAGAGCTTTTTTCTCGGCACCCTGAAGGCACAATTTTAGTAGTAGGTCACAACGGAATCAACCGCGCGCTCATCGCTACAGCCTCCGAAATTTCTCCGAATTACTATCAATCTATTCAGCAGTCAAATTGCGGGATTAGCGTCATCAATTTTGGGCCTTCTCCTGTAGGTGGTGATGAAAAAAAACAGCAAAATAAGAAAATTGCCGTTCAATTAGAATCGCTGAATTTAACCGCCCATACCGGAGAAAAATTCCCGAAACCGAGGGACGGACACAGCGGCCCGCGCTTGTTGCTGGTGCGTCACGGCGAAACAGATTGGAATAAAGCAGGTAAATTTCAAGGACAAATAGACGTACCTCTCAACGATAACGGTCGCGAACAAGCTCGGCAAGCCGCAGAATTTCTCAAAGATGTAAAATTAGATTTTGCGATTAGCAGTTCCATGCTGCGACCGAAAGAAACTGCGGAAATTATTCTCAAACATCACGGCGGTTTGCAACTACAACTCCGCGACGAATTGAGAGAAATTAGTCACGGACTTTGGGAAGGAAAGTTTGAATCAGAAATAGAACAATCCTATCCGGGTTTGCTGGATGAATGGAAAACATCTCCAGAAAACGTACAAATGCCCGAAGGAGAAAATTTGGAGGAAGTTTGGACAAGGGCGATCGCAGCTTGGCAAGAAATTGTACGATCGGTTTCTGGTACAGGAATTGTAGTTGCTCACGATGCCGTCAACAAAGCCCTTCTGTGCCACCTGTTCAATTTGCAACCCGAACATTTTTGGCAATTCAAACAAGGAAATGGGGCCGTTAGCGTCATCGATTATCCCCACGGCCCCGACGGTTTGCCAGTATTGCAGGCGATGAACATCACAACTCATTTAAGCGGCGGCATTTTTGACAAAACAGCAGCCGGAGCACTGTAATTTGTAAGGCGATCGGCAAAGTGTAGCAGAGAAAATCCCCTCTGCTACAATTCCCCCGCCTAACAAATGTCCGAACCCCGATCACAACCACCAAGCATTCTGAATAATTGAAACCCTTGCTTTTATTACTTATTCCTTCTTACCTCTTCCTTCGTGTACTTAGCGCCTTCGCGGTTCGTACTTCCCTCTTCCCGACCTCCGTTACATCCGTTAAATCCCGTACATTGCTCGTTCCCGAACTTCCTTCTGCTACTATATGAGTCGCGAACTGCTACAAAATGTAAGAGTGTTAGATCCAGTTTCAAAGCTCGATCGCATCGCTGATATTCTAATTAAAGAAAATCAGATCGAAACAATCGAAGAAAAAATTACCGAGATTCCCGCCGACACCGAAGTACGAGATTCTCAGGGACTAATTTTAGGGCCGGGATTGGTCGATATCTACAGTCACAGCGGAGAACCGGGTTTTGAAGAACGAGAAACTCTAGAATCCTTGATGCAGGGGGCGGCGGCTGGCGGTTTTACGCGGGTGGCTATTTTGCCCGATACGTCGCCGCCTGCGGATAACTTGGCCGGTTTAGCTTTGTTGCAGCAACATATCCGCAATTTGTCGCCGGGGCTGCCCCGCTTGTATTTTTGGGGCGCGCTGACAGCGGGCGTTAAAGGGCAGCAGATGGCTGAGTTGGGCGAGCTGGCCTCCTCTGCGGTGGTGGGGTTTGCCGACGGTTTACCGCTTAGCAATCCGGCTCTGGTGAGGCGTTTGCTTGAATATATCCAGCCTTTGGGCAAGTCGGTGGCTTTGTGGCCGTGCGATCGAACTTTGGCAGGAAATGGCGCGGCGAGGGAGGGTGCGGTGTCGGTGCGTTTGGGTTTGCCGGGAATTCCTGCGACTGCGGAAACATCGGCTTTGGCGGCCATCCTAGAGTTGGTGGCATCGGCGGGCACGAAAGTGCACATCATGCGCGTTTCTACGGCGCGCAGCGTGGAATTGATTCGGGATGCTAAGGCGCGGGGTTTGCCGGTGACTGCGAGTGTGACTTGGATGCACTTGCTGTTGAATGTTGGGGCAATTTCAGGTAACGCCAAAGACTCTGGAGGCGGTAAAAATGCTCTGAATGCTTCGTTTGCTTACGATCCGAATTTACATCTGGAACCGCCGCTGGGCAATCTGGGCGACCAATTGGCGCTGATTCAAGCTGTGAAAGATGGGGTGATTGATGCGATCGCGATCGACCATAACGCGCATACCTATGAGGAGAAAACTGTGGCTTTTGCTGATAGTCCGCCTGGGGCGATCGGTTTAGAATTAGCCTTGCCTTTGCTCTGGCACGGACTCGTGGAAACTGGTCAAATTTCGGCTTTAGAACTGTGGCGAGTGTTGAGCGCAGGCCCCGCCGTTTGTCTCGGACAAACGCCCCCCACGGCTGCACCGGGAGTCTCTGCTGAGCTGATTTTGTTTGACCCGCTAATGACTTGGACGGTTGAGGCGCACAGTCTGAAGTCGCGATCGGCAAATACGCCTTGGTTGGGACAAAAATTAGCAGGTAAGGTTGTGCAAACTTGGATTAATTGACCGTTGGAATTAGGATTTATTTAACGAACCGCGAAGGCGCAAAGGGCGCTAAGGAAGAGAAAGAAGATCGAGAATAGGAGCGGTAATTTGGTAACTGGAAGCTTTGGATAAGGCATGGTAAATATATGGTTGCTTTCGTTCCTTCGTGGAATTCCCCACCGCAAAACCTGAAATTAGACATCAACGAAATTCATGTTTGGCGCGTCTTCTTGGCTCAAACAGAAAATTGTTTGCAGAGTTTACAACAAACTCTTTCAACCGATGAACAGACAAAAGCAGAGCGTTTTCATTTTCCCAAAGATCGAGATCAATTTATTGTAAGTCGCGGTGCGCTGAGAGCGATTTTGAGTCGCTACCTGCACATAAACCCCACCCTTCTATGCTTTGAATACAATCCCTACGGCAAACCATCTCTCACCATCGCCCAAGGTGGAAATACCCTGCGTTTTAATTTGTCTCACACTAGGGGAATAGCTCTAATTGCTATAACCAAAAATCGAGAAATTGGTGTGGATATTGAAGCTATAAATCCCAAAACTTCTTGTTTAGAAATTGCTGAAAGATTTTTTTCACCATTAGAACAATTAGCACTCAGTTCGCTGCCAGAATATCTCCAGACGAAAGCTTTTTTCACCTGTTGGACTCGCAAAGAAGCTTATATCAAGGCAGTAGGCAAAGGACTTTCTCTTCCTTTAAATGAGTTTGATGTCACCCTCGCACCTGGAGAACCAGCAGCGCTGTTAAATGTCAAAGCAAACCCCGATGAAGCATCAAAATGGTCTTTAATTGAATTAATTTCCAATTCAGATATGGTTGCGGCTGTTGCAGTTGCAGGGGATTGCCACCAACTTGATTGTTGGCAGTGGACGGCAGAGTGTTGAGTTATGGTTCGTATTATTGTCCAAGACAATTTGGGCTTCGACTCAACAGAGAACACTTCAAGAAAAAATGCAAGTCTAGACAATATTCCGACCCATACAAAGTATAAAATACAGCGTACTCCAGGTTTATGAAGTGCACACTCTCCTAGCCGGGTTTCTTTAGAGTTCTCGCCTATAAACAGATTCTGTTCTGTGAAACCCGGTTTCTCGCTCTCTACATCTACATGGAATATGCTCTATAATAGCAAATCAGGGTTTTGGAGATTCTTTATGAACCAGTCGGTGCAGGCCGACTTTGTTTGACTTTCTGCCGGTTTCAACCGCCGAATCGTGATCGTCCTGTATTCACATCTCTCTTTTCTTCCTGTGTCTTCTCTGCGCCCTAGCGCCGGTTCAATCATTCTGATACAACCGGAAAGGATATGACAAATTTTTGTTCGCAAGAATTGAGTGCAAACTACCTGCTGTTGCACTTGAGAAAAGTAGGAATTCTCGACGCTTGACAGTCACAGCTTAAGCAAAGGTTGACGACTGAGCATCCGCAGGATCGAAACTAAATTGATGGTAATTGTTCTTGAATCTTGGGGCGAAAAATGTTTGTTTTTTTCCTTCCGGGTTCAGCCCGATCGCGGGAAAGTGGATCGCACGCCAAACTTGCGTACCGTACAGGTACAAATAAGGACACAACTATGTTGTGTCCTTACGTGATATTGGCTGCAACTTGCAACCGTACAGCAGATTTAAAAGTTTAACCAAATCGATAGCCGAATCCCCGTACCGTAATGATATATTCCGGTTGACTGGGATCGATTTCCAACTTTTCGCGCAGCCAGCGGATGTGAACGTCAACTGTTTTGCTGTCTCCGATAAAATCTTGACCCCAAATTTTTTCCAACAACCGATCGCGAGACCAAACTCGCCGGGGATTACTCATAAATAGTTCCAGTAAGCGAAACTGTTTAGGAGAAAATTTTACTTCTATGCCGCGAACCAATACGCGGCACTCTTCGGGATACAAAGTTATGCTCTTATATTGCAGCATCACCGGTTGCGACAACTGACCGACGAGGCGCTGGCGACGCATCAGCGCCCGACAGCGAGCGATAAATTCCCGCATCCCAAAAGGCTTGGTTAGATAATCGTCCGAGCCGGCTTCTAGATAAAAAGCGCAATTGTTCGCACTTCCTCTAGCGCCGATAATTAAAATAGGAACTGGATTGCCTTGGTGCCGTAACATTCGACACAGATCCAAACCGTTAATTGAATCCATAATTAACAGGTTAAAGGCAAATTCACCGTGGTATGACGAGGAAGCCTGCACAGTAGGCAGAGCGTTACGCCCGTCGCTAGTAACCACCACCTCATAGCCCTGTTCTTTAAGGGCTAAAGCTAGCATTTCCCGCAACAGGTCTTCACCTTCCAATAACAAGATGCGGCCGGCTTGTCCAACAGCCAACCTTGAAGGACTTTCGCTTAATTCAGCAGAAGACATAAATATCAGTGGGAGTTATGTTTGTATGTGGCTAGCGTGAGGTGCCTTCTTCAGTAGCTGAGGCCTCTCGCGCTGCGATCGCCTATACGACCGCCATTTGTTCGTTAGCGAAGCCCTCGAAGAGGATCGCTTGTAATCCTTAGCCAGCCCATCCCACAGACACGCGCTCGACTATTTCTACTTGCTCGTGCAAAAAGTACAGCCGTAGAGCAGTTGCGATAGCTGCGCTGTTTGCCTGCGTCCAGGCATCAGAAGCCCGGTCATTTTTAGGGGTTGGTGTTAATTTCATAAAACATTGCCCGCCGTTAATTGACCGGGTAACACCCAATCTATAGGGAGATGCTTGTTATACTACTCTTAAAAGGTTATTAAAAGGTAAAGTTTTGGTAATTAATTGGTTAAATTATTAAAGTTAAGTAATATAACTGTAAAGTTGCGATCGGACTGTAGAGCTGTGTTTAAGAATACAATCATAAGTTGCCCCAAAGTTCTTTTTCTGCGCTTGCCGGCTAGGATCGAGTTTGTAAGTAAAAATCTGTAAACTGCCTATAATGTTGCTGCATTTGAGTACCTGGCCGGAGGTAGAAGCTTATCTAGAAAGTTCCCGCGGCATAATTATCCCGATTGGCTCCACGGAACAGCACGGGCCCACCGGCTTAATCGGAACTGACGCCATTGCTGCTGGTGCGATCGCCCTTGGTGTCGGCGAAGCTGCCCATGCCTTAATCGGCCCGACAATTAATGTAGGGATGGCCTTGCACCACACCAGCTTTCCCGGCAGCATCAGCCTCCGACCGCAGACCCTGATTCTCGTAATCAGAGATCATATCACATCTTTAGCAAAAGCGGGATTTGAGAAATATTTCTTCATCAACGGTCACGGCGGCAACATTGCCACGATGAAAGCAGCATTTTCCGAGACTTACGCGCATTTGTCGGACTTGAATTTACCAAATGCCGATCGCATCCAGTGTCAAATCGGCAACTGGTTCATGTGCGGTTCAGTCTACAAACTCGCCAAAGAATTGTACGGAAACCAAGAAGGTTCCCACGCCACCCCCAGCGAAATCGCCTTAACCCAGTACCTTTATCCAGAAGCAATCAAGCAAGCACCGCTTTCGGAACAAGCTGCATCCGGGTACAAAATTTACAGTGCTGCTAACTTCCGACGGCGATATCCCGACGGCAGAATGGGTTCAAATCCGGCCCTAGCAACCCCAGAACACGGCCAGCAGTTTTACGAGTTAGCAGTCAAAGAACTGACTAATAATTATTTGGAATTTTTGAACACCGATTAGCGTTTTTGCTGCTCGTTATATCAATTCCGGTTGCATCGGAATTAATACTACCCCAGATCGGGACACGGCAGTGCCGAGTCCCTACAATTAATCTGGCGCGCAAGAAACGGCACTGCCGTGTCCTCTATATCATTCCGGCGCAGCCGGAATTGATATAACCAGGTTCTTTCTTGGTAACGAGTCAAAAAACTCGTTTTATGCTGCGGCTTCCGCTTCCGCTTCCGCTTCCGGTGCATCTGGGACATCTTGCTTGATCGTCAAATAGCGAATCACTTCTTCGCTCAGACGCATCGCGCGTTCCATAGGAAAAATTGCAGCGCCCGGAGCTGTATAGTTCATTTGAACGTATACTCCGTCCCGGTGCTTGCCGATTTCGTAAGCCAAACGGCGCTTGCCGCGGTGCTGAGTTTCGATATTTTCAGCACCTTGATCGCGCAAAATAGTTTGATATTTCGCGATCGCCGCGTCAGTCATTTCCTCACCCAAATCAGGGCGCAGAATGTACATTGTTTCGTAAATAAACGGTTTCATGGCAATAATCCCCTTATGGACAACAAGGCTTCTCACGAAGCAAGGACTTATTATCATATCCCAACAATGAACAATCTCAAAACTAAAAAATCAAATTCCCCAAACAGAACTCCCTCGCGGTGGAGCACACTGTGGACGTACAGTATCATGGGGGCGATCGCACTTTTAATGCTCTTCCCCCTGCTGTGGCTGCTGAGTACCTCCCTCAAATCCCCAACCGAAAACATCTTTCAATATCCCCCGCAACTGTGGCCACAACAGCCAACCCTCGAAAACTTCATCAAAGTCTGGCAAACCAACCCCTTCGGCCGCTACCTGTTCAACAGCACCCTAATTGCCGGCCTCACAGTCAGCATCAACGTCCTGTTTTGCGCCCTCGCCGCATACCCCTTAGCCAGACTCAACTTTCGCGGCCGCGAAGCCATCTTAATTACGATCGTATCCACCATCATGATACCCTTCCAAATAGTCATGATTCCGCTGTACATATTGACAGTACAACTCGGATTAAAAAACAGCTATTTAGGCGTAATATTTCCCGGACTAGCCTCAGCCTTCGGCATATTTTTATTGCGGCAAGCATTCCTAGCAGTTCCCAAAGAATTAGAAGAAGCCGCCCGCATCGACGGCTGCACTGAATTAGGCATTTGGTGGCACGTCATGATTCCGGCAATTAAGCCAGCTTTAGTCACTTTAGGAATTTTTGTATTTATCGGTTCGTGGAGCGATTTTCTGTGGCCGCTGCTAGTTTTAGACAGACCCGAATATTACACGTTACCTTTAGGAGTTGCTAATTTAGCCGGGACATTTTCCTTAGATTGGCGTTTGGTAGCGGCGGGTTCAATTATTTCCATTGTTCCAGTTTTAGGACTGTTTTTGGTCTTGCAAAAATACATTGTACCGACAGAAGCCGCCGCCGGAGTCAAAGGATAGATTGAGGGCATCGGGCATCGGGCATTGGGCGGAGCGAAGCGGAGGGATGGGGCATGGGCATTGGCCCGCGCAGGTCATTGGGCGGAGCGAAGCGGAGGGATTGGGCGAGCGCGAAGCGGAGGGATGGGGTATTGGCCCGCGCAGGGCGGAGCGAAGCGGAGGGATGAGGCATTGGGCATCGTCAGTCTAAAATTCTTCCTTCTTCCTGATGACTAATGACTAGCCTTCGGCTTCGCTCTTCGACTAAAATAACTAATAACTAATGACTAATAACTAATGACTAATGACTAATGACTAATGACTTCTTCCTTCTGCAACACAACGGACAAAATTTATTTTCTATGTACGAACTGCCCGAAATCCGCTGGATTGTTGACCGCGCTGCGATCGCAGATACGATCGTAGCATTTGCCAATGCGTTCGATACCAAAGACTGGCAAAAAGTGCGTTAGCGAAGCCCTCGAAGAGGATCGCATTTAGCCGACGAAATAGATATCGACTACTCGGAATTCAGGGGTGAACCTCCCAGACGAGTAACTGCAGAAGAATACATAAAACAGCGGGTAGAAGGTCTTGCGGGTTTGCGAACGCTACAGGTCAGCACAAATCACGAGGTAACTCTTAACAATAATACTGCCGAATGCAAGTCTGTCTATCAAATTTATCGACTTGACCAGACTCGCGAATCGGGACAGAATCGGTTGGATACAGCAGGAAACTATTTTCACTCCTTGATTCAAAAAACAGACAGACATTGGCTAATCACAGGAATCAAACAAACTGTGGTGATTGTCAGCGGCAATCCACAAGTTCACGGTGCCCTGCGCGGTACATCGCCATCATAAAATCTAATTTTCCACAGAAATTAGATCTGCTTTTTGGCGACTCTAAATTTCCCCTTACCTCGGAGTGAAAACCGCACTAGGATAAGCAATTCGCTTGTGATTGAACTGTTCCCAAACCCGCACAAAAATCTCCCCAATTAAAGACATATCTTCCCGCGTCAAACCAGAATCCAACAACTGATTGTCCTGCCAACGAGCGCGCAAAATCTTATTAACCATATTCAAAGCTTCCTCGTGAGTGGCATCCTTGAGCGATCGCAAAGCAGCCTCGCAAGAATCCGCCAGCATCAAAATCCCAGTTTCCCGCGACTGAGGAATCGGGCCTACATAGCGAAAATCCTTCTCCGTCACTTCCCGAATTGCGATGGCTAACTTAGAATTATCCGCATCTGCCAAAGCAATCTTTAAATCTTCTGGTTTTTGGGCAGCATTTTGCTTCGCTTGGTGATAGAAATAAGCAATCAACATCGTACCTTGGTGTTCGGGAATAAACGCCTGAATCGCCTTCGGCAATCGGTGCTTGCGCGCCATCAGCAACCCTTCGCTAACGTGCTTTTTAATAATTTCAGCGCTTTTCCAAGGGTCATTAATTTCATCGTGTTTGTTTCCCCCGCCCATTTGATTTTCGCAAAATCCGAGCGGATCGTGCATTTTTCCAATATCGTGGTATAATGTTCCAGTCCTGACCAGCTCAACATTGCAGCCGAGTTCCCGAGCCGCAGCCTCCGCCAAACTAGCCACAAACAGCGTGTGCTGAAAAGTCCCCGGAGCCTCGGCAGCCAACTTCTTTAACAGCGGGCGGTTGGGATTGGCAAGTTCCGCCAGCCGGATCGGGGTGATCAAGTCGAAAACGTGTTCTAAATAAGGGCTGATGCCGATCGCCACAACGCTCCAAGCCAAACCGGCCAAACTTTGGGCGCCCACCGTACCGAGAACGAGGTACCAAATCGCACCTGCAGCCGCACTGGCAATCAAAGTCCCCACCAGATAAACCGAGCCCTGAGTCAAGCCCACAGCCACGCCCAAGAGAGCCAACTCCTCGCGCGATCGCAGCCGCCCGGCCATAAAAGCGCCCAGCAATCCCCCCGCCGCGCTAGCCACCAAATGAATCAACTCCACATTTAAGCCAACGGGCAGCAGCGCCGACAGCAGCCCCACCACAGTCACTCCCACGGCCGAACCGTAGAAGCCACCGGCTAAAATGCCGATCGCGGGCAAACTCGTCCAAGGCAGCCCCAAACTCACCAGCACGGGCGCGCTCAAAGTCAGCAACAGCAACAGCAAATGATCTCTCCGCCGCAAGCGGTAGTGCCTTTCTACCAGCAGCACGATCGCAATTGCCCCCGACACTAAACACACAAACCCCGCCAGCCCCAGCCAATTCACCCCCCGCCGGCTCAAACCAAAATAGTCCAGCAACACGAAATCTTGCTGCGATATTTCTTTTCCTTCTGTAACAATAATATCGCCCTGCTTGACGGCGATCGTCACCGGTTTCACCTTTTGCGCCGCCAATTCAGCTAGCTGTTTGGTTGCTTCGGGATCTTTTACCAGATTTGGCTGCAAAATCGCACTTAAACCTTCAACTGCCAAAGCTTGCGACTCTAAAGGCACTTCATCTGCTATTTGCAGCTTCACAGCTTCTTTCAACATCTCTTTTGGCAACCCCGGCGGGATACCTTGAGCCAGCATTATTTTTGCCACTCGACTCATACCCGTTTGGGTTTTCTGCCAAGCTGCATCCGACAAATCGAACAACGAAGTATCGTAAATCTGTCGGAGTCCAGAAACCGAAGGTTTTTCCAGCGCATCCACAGCACTGACATAGTGGCTGCGAGCTGAGGAAATACTGTCTGTCAGGCTTTTGAACTCTGCTGCTGAGACCGATCGACTGTAAGCTTGCAGTTGAGTCAGAGCCTCCTGCTTAGACTGGCTATCTGTCGGCGCATCACTGGCGGGGGAATCCAAATTCAACTTCTCGGAAGTTGCGCCGCTAGAGTCTCCAGCCGCCGCCAAAATCGATCGCCACTCCCACTCAGGACAGCGCCTCAAATAAAGCTGAGTCGAATTTGAGAGCGCCGAGGTAGCGGCAAACGGAAACGAGCCTACCTCCCGCCGCAGTTCGCTTCCCTGTTGCCAAAATAGCTGCATTTCTTGCTCGATTTGTTGCTCCACGGCTGGATCGAGCATTAATATCGCTACAGCCCCGATCCGCGCCGATGAACGCTCTTCTTCAGTAGTTTTGCGATCGGGGATACTAGCACTAGCAGGAGCCTGAATCGTCTGAGGAGCTTTCGTCCCCACATCAAGTTTCGGCTGGTTGTAGAAGCGGTGGCCCAAAGTGCTGCTGAGGGAAACTACCGCTACGATCACCAACATCGGGGAACGAGCTTGATTTTTGATAGTTGATTTTGAGGTTTTACTTCTAAATTTAATAAAAGTTTCGGGCAGATCCAGTTTGTCGAGCGAAAAACGGCTTAACAGATGTTTGCCAGGGCGATCGGGCTCTGCTTTGCTGCCATTTTGCACTTTAGCAATCTGTTGGCGCAGTGAGCGCGCAGCCCCTAGCTGCTCAATCTGCCGCATCAATGAGGAGATCGTATTCATTATATGTCGAAGATATGTTCACTGTTATCCAGCAGCCTGGTCAGAAATTCTGACTGTGCATCTTGATTGAGTGTATCCGAATTACCGTACCTGAATATTTAACCGCGCCAGCTACTTTGCCTGAATGTCGCCAGCAGTTCGGTTTGCTAAGAAGCAGCCAACCAGCCAGCAGTGTCCTCAAGCTTCCGCTGCTTCTTTCGGGCCCTTATCTATCTCGAACCGTTCGCGGGCGCGAGGGCTAAAAACCCGATTTATCCGTAGATTCCTGCTTTTACAACCCAACATTTTCCTAGAAACCGGGTTTTGGGAGTCAAGATAGTCACATTTTATTTTTAAATTTTTAATTGCCGCTTTCCTTCCGCTTTCGCTTTTGACTGGTTAATTGCTCATTTCTCATTACTAATTTCTAGTTTACCCTCCCTTTTTCAAGCTCAAAACTTTATATTTTGCGAGGTCTAATCACATAAGGTGCAGCCACAGCGCGGGCTAGCGCTTCCGAATTCATGCCTGCTGAAGGGTTGTAAACTCCCGCCCACACCGCAAACAAATTATTTGCTAACTCCACAATTTTGGCATCGCTGCCGATTCCCCAGAGCGAGGGTTCTCCGCCTTCGGCGAACCGCCGCGATTCCACCGCAGCCGAAGATAATTGTCGCCATTCTACAGGAATCGCAGCAGCGCCGTTGTAAGCTCCAGACAAAGCTCCCGTCAAAGCGCAGGTGAGTTGTCCGGCTATCCCGCAGCGGGCTGCCCGCATCACTGACAAGCGCAAGTCTTCTGCAGTGTTCAAGAAGCAGTAGAAAGCTAGGGCGATGGGCAGCAAATTTCCCTGGTTGACAGTTGAGTTAGTTTGCGCTCTTTTGTCGCCATCGCCTTGTTTTTCTGGCAAAGCTGTGACGCTTTTGCACAGGTGGGTGGTTGCTGTTTCTAAATCGGCTTTCTGTTCTAGTAGTATTTGCACTTGTAGCAGTAGCTCTGTTAAGGCATTATCTGTGTTCAGGTAGGCAATTGTTTGATCGATCGCTGTCGAGGGATCGAGTCTTTGTTTGAGCGATCGGGCGATCGCATATCCGATAGCTAAAACGGCTGTTTGCAATTCTGACTTATTTTCGTTGGGAAAAACATCTGTCGCCAGCATGATTTTTTCTCGCAGCTTAGCTTTATTTTCGTGAAAAAACATCGCGCACGGGATCGCAGCAACAGCAGCTTCGCAAGGGTTAAGCACGCTTTGAAACTCGGTGCTTTCTGGAGGATAGATTTCCGATTTGACAAATCCTTCCCAAGTGTCGCCCCAATCTTTTAAATCTAAACCCATACACCGAATTAAACTTTGAGTCCACGCTACTGCAAGTCTCCCGCATTCGGATGAGTGCGTGCCAGTGAGGATTTTAGTGTTGGGAGAATTCAACAATGTTTGCCCGCTCAGGGTCAATTGCTGGTGTTTCGTCAGTTGTAAAATAGGCTGCCAGCCTTCTGTTTTGGGGGAAATACCCACCAGTTGCCTCTGATATTGCAGGCCTGTAGAGTCTCCTAAAACTGCCCCCAGTATGGTTCCTTGAAACTTGCTCAACAGGGAATGGCGCATTTGAATTTAACTCAAGTTGTTAGTAATTGGGAATTGGGGAATTGGGAATTGGGGAATTGGGAATTAGGAATCGAGAATGGTTATTTTTTTTCCTTATTAGCCCTCTATTTGTACTGCAATTAATTTCAAAAATCTTGTTTTTTTAACTCTTGTGGGGAGGGCTTTTTGCAGCGCCCAAAATTTTAAAATCAAATGCAGCAGTACAGTTTATCCCTTAGCAATTATATCGTTTCCGGTAGCATCATCAGGTGATTTAACCGGCGCTAGAACACAGAGTACACAGAGTCCGAGAATATATATCTGAATCATTCCGATGCTACCGGATTTGATATTACCCACAATTCTGGACGCACCATCATAAACCGTTTTTTTTACGAATCGATTATCATCACAAAAATGGTTTGTAGTGCGTCAGTCAGCGTCTGCATTCTAAGAGCCGACTCGCATTCCGCACTACGAACCGGGGTGCGGTGCGGAACAGGATGTTACCCATTAGCCATTAGCCATGACCCAATTCTTGTGGCTAATTTCAATTTTACATAAACATACAAGGGCTGGCCTTCCATCTAAAACCTGCCCTCATCCGATCGCGAAAATCGGTGAATTTTTAATTTTTAACCAAGTAACTAACCAGAGCCTGCAGCCCCAGCCGATAACTGTCTGAGCCAAAACCGCTGATTTGTCCGATCGCCACTGGTGCGATATACGAGTGGTGTCGAAAAGCTTCCCGCCGATAAATATTACTCAGATGAACTTCCACCACAGGAATATTCACAGCAGCGATCGCGTCTCTAATTGCCACACTCGTATGAGTATAAGCTCCAGGATTCATTAACAAGCCTTGGTGCTGCCCTAACATCGAGTGAATTGCATCCACCAAGACTCCTTCATGATTCGACTGCTGAATTGAGACTTTCACCTGGAGGGCTTGCGCTTCTCGTTCTAGCAACTCGTTGATATCATTTAAAGTCGCAGAACCATAAACTCCAGGTTCTCGTTGACCCAATAAATTCAAATTGGGGCCGTGAAGTACCAGGATCTTTAACAATTTTTTAAATTCCAGCGCCACAAAACTTTGAGTTTTGACTTGAATTCGATCGCCAACATCAAATCTCAAACCCCGTCTCAACTATCGACGATGCCTAGGTTGGTTAACTGGAATAGGAATCGGTTCCAATTCCGGTTGAGCTTCGGGACTCAGCAGTCCTTCTATCAACTTGCGAACCCATTTTTCAATTTGTTCCAGCACCTTTTCAATGTTTTCCATTGAACGGATAGCTCCTTTTTTTATAGTCTAGACTGCTAAACCGACGGCTAAATCTCTGAAACATAAGCAAGCACGGCTTTGAAACCAAAGGTCAAACTTGCTTTCTCGCTTGCTGGTTGTTTTTGAGCAAAGGAGAGAGTTCAGTATCTTTGCCAATCAGTCCTATCTTATTATCATAACGAATCTTTACAGATAAGCAAGAGGCAAAAGGAAGATTGCCAAATTATGTCGGAGTAGAGAGTGTTAAATAAAGCTTAAGCTTACAGTTGACTGTTGACAATTGACCAATCGTAGGATTTTTCTATGTTTTTACCAATAATAATTGACGCCGGAGCCGATCGAGCGCCGTACAGCTACTGAGATGCCGAATCCAATCGCGGCCTCGGCCATCGCCAAAGCGGTATTCAAAACTTTCTGTCACGCCGTCGGGGCCGGATAAACCGATATAAACCAGTCCCACAGGTTTAGCGTCTGTACCGCCTCCGGGCCCGGCGATGCCTGTAATGCTCAATCCCCAACTCGTATTGAGCCTCGCGCGCACTCCCGCCGCCATTTGTTTCGCTACTTGCTGGCTGACTGCGCCGAATTCGGCTAAATCTTGGGGATTAACACCTAATAATGATTCCTTAACCCGATTGTCATAAGAAATAATCCCGCCCCAAAAATAGCTCGAACTGCCGGGAACAGCAGTCAGCATCGCCCCTAACCCTCCTCCCGTGCAGGATTCAGCCACACTCAGAGTTTCCCCGGCCAACAGCAGCAATTTGCCTACTGTCGAAGGGAGGGTATCGGTATCGGCACCGTAACAGTCTAGGCCTGTAATCTGCTGCAATTGTTGTTCGATCGGCTCAATTAACTTTTTCGCAGCCACTTCCGAGTCAGCGCGGGCAGAAATCCGCAATTTGACTTGACCGTGATTGGCGTAGGGAGCGACAGTAGGATTAGTTAAATTCAGAAAAGATTCTACTTTTTCCGCCAGCGCCGACTCAGCAATTCCCCAAAATTTCAACGTGCGGCTGAAAATAGTTGCGCTGCACCAACCGCCATTTTTCAGGTAAGGAACGGCGGTTTCTCGCCACATCAAGTGCATTTCCGCCGGTACGCCGGGAAATGTCATCACTGTCACCTTGGGAATCGGCTGCCAAAGAATGCCCGGTGCCGAACCGCTGCGGTTCGGCAGAATGTCCGCCGTTTCTGGAATTAAAGCTTGTTTGCGGTTGCTCTTACTCATAGTGCGTCCGCGCAGGGCAAATTTTTGTTCGATATCGGCGATAATTTCCGGTTTTTCGATTAAGGGAACGCCAAAGAAATCGGCGATTGTTTCGACGGTGAGGTCGTCTGGTGTCGGGCCGAGGCCTCCTGTAAATAGTAAAAGTTGCGATCGGTTAACGGCGATTTCTAACACTTGTTTGATGCGTTCTGGATTGTCCCCCACAACTGTTTGATAGTAGTGAGGGATTCCTAGATTCGCTAATTCTTTGGCTAAAAACTGAGCGTTGCCATTAAGAATATCTCCTAAAAGCAATTCAGTGCCAACACAAATAATTTCAGCAACCATTCGATTTTAGATTTTAGATTTTTTACTGGTTATTGGTTAGTGGTTATTGGTTAGTGGTTATTGATTATTGGTTATTGGTTATTGATTATTGGTTATTGATCACTAACAACTAACAACTAACAACTAACAACTAACAACTAACTGTTAACAGACTATCGAGCGTGTCTCCAAACTTTCCAGCTAGCGTATCCCAGCAAACTTGTTGCACCCAGTGCGTAAATTACGCCGCTGGGTATCGAAAAAGCGAGGGCTAAACTTCCCACCCACAATGTTAGGGCGTAAATAAATAAAACCGCAAATCGATGGGATACTCCGGCTTCGAGAAGTCGGTGGTGGAGGTGGCGCTTGTCAGCAATAAACGGTGATTTGCCGTTGCGGAGCCGATCGAGAATAACCGCAGACATATCTAAAATCGGTACAGCTAAAATTAAATATGGCAGCAACACAGAGGTAATAGCCGTAGTTTTAACTAACCCAATTACTCCCACTCCCGCGAGAGTGAAACCGATAAAATAAGCTCCGCCATCTCCCATAAAGATTTGAGCCGGATTGAAGTTGTAGCGCAGAAATCCCAAAGTGCCGCCTGCTAACGCCGCTGCAATTAGGGCTGCTGCGGGTTGGTGCATTGACAGACTGACTATCAGCATGACAACTGCTGCAATACCTGAAACTCCGGCTGCTAAACCGTCCAAACCGTCAATCCAGTTGATGGCGTTGGCCATACCGACGAGCCAAATTACGGTAATTGGCAAGCTCAGCCAGCCAAGATCTGTCAGTCCCAAGGATGGAACTGTGAGAAACTCAATTTGTACGCCCGCGTACCAAGCGATGCTGGATACGCCAATTTGCATGAGCAAGCGTTTGATGGCTGAGAGCGAAAATAAATCGTCTGCTAAACCGATGAGGAAGAATCCGAGGCCGCCGAGGGTGACTCCCCAGATTTCGTATTCGTCTTTGCGATCGAGAATTTGTCCGCTAGCATCGATGAAGCCTCCTGAGAGCCAGACAAATAACAGAGCAATCAGAGTGCCCATAAAGATGGACACTCCTCCCAAGCGCACCATCGGGCGCTTGTGGACTTTTCGCTCGCCTGGCCGATCGACTCGCCCGCTTTTGAGACCAATTTTTTTGACTATTGGTGTACTGTAGAGGACGACGATCGCAGAAACCAGAAAAGCGACTACGTGGTACAGATACTGATACGGCATCTGAAATCAATTTTAAATAATAGTGCGGGGCAATTAGGCTGTCAGGCAGAGTCTACTACATTTCAGATGGCTTATCAGAAAATTGGGTTGAAAACCCCGTCCTTTGAGGACGGCTTTTTCTCCGAAAGTGTGTAGTAAGAAATCCTCATGTATTTGGGTAAACATATCCATGTGCAAGCCTGTGGTATACTACACGGATCAGACAAGATTTAAAAACCCACCTCCGGACTGGGGGAAAGTCTACGCCCAAAACATTCACAGAGGAGACATGACTACGCACGTAAAGTGCAAATGTAGTCAGCGAAAGGAACCCTAGCAATAGGGATATTAAGACCGTAATGTCTTAAGAATCCTCGTACCTTAAGGCCGAGGAGTGTCAACACAAGGAAACATCTTTAGACCTCTCCATAAAAGCCTGTAAAGGGCAGGCAGGATGCCTACCCGACAAGAATTATGGGAGAGGTCTTTTGTAGGGCGACTGGGGGTTGGGAGCCGGAGAGTTGTGAGTTGCGATCGACGAATTGTGAGTTATTTCCCTCATCATTCGGGAATTCAGGGTGGGTTTATAAAGATATTTGGCTACCGACAAATATCTCTGGTGAAACCCGCCCCTACGGCAAATATATGCACGTTAAAACAGGGGGCGCGAATGGCAACTCTCAATCTTTCCCGGCTCTGTTACCCTTTTACCCGTACACTTCCAACTACCAATTCCCCGTCACCGATCAGGAAAATTAAGCTAATGCCGGCACTTTTAAGAACAAGTGCGGATATAACGGGAAGCGATCGCAAAGTGCAGCTACTCGCCGCAGGCAATCGGCTGTGACGCTTTCATCTTCAGGATTCAGCAGTCGATCGGCAATAATATTACCAATTTCGGTAAATTCAGTAGTTCCCATGCCCCTGGTTGTCATCGCCGGCGAACCGAGTCTCAAACCGCTGGTGACAAAAGGCGATGCCGGATCGAAAGGCACGGTATTTTTATTAGCAGTAATATTCACACCGCTAACTAATTGGTCGGCTCGCTTGCCTGTCATGTTTACCGATCGCAAATCTACTAGCATTAAGTGATTGTCTGTGCCGCCGGAAACGAGTTTTAAACCCCGCTGCTGCAACTGTGCAGCTAAAGCCCGCGCATTTTCTATTACTTGACCGGAATAAGTTTTAAATTCGGGTTTTAATGCTTCGCCAAAAGCTACTGCTTTGCCCGCAATTACGTGCTCTAAGGGGCCGCCTTGAGTGCCGGGAAACACTGCTTTGTCGAACTTTTTGCCTAGTTCGGGGTCATTGGTCAAAATCAAGCCGCCGCGCGGGCCGCGCAGGGTTTTGTGAGTAGTGGTGGTGACTGCGTGACAGTGGGCGAGGGGGCTTGGGTGGTGGCCTGTGGCGACTAACCCAGCGATGTGGGCGATGTCGGCGAGCAGGTAGGCTCCGATTTCGTCGGCGATCGCTCTAAACTTTTCAAAGTCGATAATTCGCGAATATGCTGAATAGCCGCAAATCAGCAATTTCGGTCGGTTTTGTTTCGCCAGTGCCAAAATTTCGTCGTAGTCAAGCTGTTCTGTTTCTGGGCTGACTCCGTAGTGAAAAGCTTTGAACCATTTGCCGGATACGTTGACGGGGGAACCGTGGGTCAGGTGTCCGCCGTGGGACAAATCCATGCCCATAATTCCGTCCCCAGGCTCTAGCAAGCTCAAAAACACTGCAAAGTTGGCTTGAGCGCCGGAGTGGGGCTGGACGTTAGCGTGGGCTGCTCCAAATAGCTGTTTGGCGCGATCGATCGCAATTTGCTCGATGCCGTCAATAAATTCGCAGCCGCCGTAGTAGCGCTTGGCTGGCAGTCCTTCAGCGTATTTATTGGTCAGCACGGAGCCTTGAGCTGCCATTACTGCGGCGGAGGTGAAGTTTTCGCTGGCGATCAGTTCTAGGTGGTCTCGCTGGCGCTGGAGTTCTTGCCCGATTAAATCGGCAATCTGCGGGTCGGTTTTGGAAAGCAAGTCTAAGTTAGTGTCGGTCACAATAATCAACCTCTTGACAATTTAGGATTGCGAATTGGGGATCTTTTACCCTACTACGGATTTCACATGATTTATCCAAATATTACATTGTGTTCAGCTTAAGCCGTTTGTCCCAAGTTCCTGACATACAATGAAATTACTGGTATGAAACCTGCCGGAGGTATCAAATGTTAGTTATTCTAATGGAAAATCAGATGCTTGCCCCTCAGTGTGTTTGCCAAGGTTGTGTGCTCGCCGATCGCACGGGCCAACCGCGCTGGAGCGGTGGAGAGCTTCGCTGCGGGCATCCAGTTGCTAAACCTACGGAAAATTTGCCCGATCGATACGAGTGTCTAATGGGCTTCGTCATTGCCAATATTAAATAATCATCGGCCCGCGCAGGGCCTAAAAGCATCGGCCCGCGCAGGGCCTAAAAGCATCGGCCCGCGCAGGGCATCGGGGATGGTGACTATTGAACCCGACTCGATCTAAATACCCCTGAATCTACTCGGCTGTGAGTGTGGGAAAATTCCGGGCGAGTCGGAACTGAGCCTGCTGCGTTATCCTGAGTTTAACGGGAATTGATAGTTTATCGATCGACTCAGGAGAGTTCATTATGACTTGGCGCGGATCTACGACTGTTCCAGACCGAATTTTTGCTTGTTTGCCTTATTTGCTGCCACTGATTGACGGGCTGGGGTTTGGCAGGTATCTGTTTGCACAGTTTCCTGTCCTCCAACTGTTTTTGATCCCGCTAACTCCGTTGCTTCAGATTTATAGGTTGCCCTTCGCTAGCTTGATTATTTTCTTTGCGCTGTATTTAGCAGTGGTGAGAAACGAAAAC
This sequence comes from Tychonema sp. LEGE 06208, assembly GCF_015207505.1. Classification (GTDB taxonomy): domain Bacteria; phylum Cyanobacteriota; class Cyanobacteriia; order Cyanobacteriales; family Microcoleaceae; genus Microcoleus. Next base: position 10,728 of record NZ_JADEWT010000037.1, on the reverse strand, counting down.
ATCAGTCACTTCATTCGTTTTAATGCGATGCAGGCGATTCTTTTAGACATTGTTTTGATGCTCTGCGGTTTGATTTTGCCGATTTTTTCTAGAGGCTTGCAAGTCGCATTTATTGCGGAAACTCTGTTTAATATGGTGTTTTTGGGTGCTTTGGCTGCATTTGTTTATGCAGTCGTACAGTCGGCGTTGGGACGCTATGCAGAGATTCCTCCGCTTTCGGATGCTGTTTATATGCAGGTTCGTTAGTCAGTTGGCAGTTGGCAGTTGGCAGTTGGCAGTTGGCAAAAGTGCCGGTTCTCTTAGTTGTGAGTTGACAGGAAAGCAGTAGTTATTAGTTATTAGTTAACGGTTATTAGTTATTAGTTAACGGTTAACAGTCAACAGCTAACAGTCAACAATGACTACTGACTACTGACTACTGACTACTGACTACTGACTACTGACTACTGACTACTGACTGTTGACTAATGACTAATGACTACTGACTACTGTATTTTCAAGACTCCCAATACCTTCAATTTCGATGCGGACTCGATCGCCTATTTGTAGCGGCCCTACCCCTTGTGGCGTTCCTGTCAGTATCACATCGCCGGGAATCAAAGTCATTATTTGACTGATGTAGGAGACTAGAAAGTCTGGGGAAAATACCATGCGATCGATCGGGGATGACTGTATCGGCCGATCGCTATCATTGACAAAAGTCTGCAACTGTGCAGCCGGACTCAATTCGCGGACAATCCAAGGCCCCAAGGGACAAAATGTATCGAACCCTTTCGCCCTCGCCCACTGGTTGTCACGCTTTTGCAAATCTCGGGCTGTGACGTCGTTAGCAATTGTATAGCCCCAAATCTTGCCGTGTGCTTGTTCGGGAGTGCAGTTGCTACAATGTTCGCCAATTACCAAGGCCAATTCTCCTTCGTAGTCTACCCTTTCCGATTGCTGCGGATAGCGAATCGCTCCACCTGCGGGGATGATAGCGCTGGGCGGCTTAAAAAATAGCAGGGGCTCTTCGGGTACTGGAGTACCCATTTCGGCGGCGTGATCGACATAATTTTTGCCGACGGCTACAATTTTTGAGGGAGAGCAAGGGGCGAGAATTTGGTAAGTATCTGGTTGGAGTTCCAAATCTGTTGGTTGTCCTTTTAACCAGGGAGGTGCATCAAATACTTGAACGCTGTGGCTCAGTTGCAGCAAACCGTAATGGATGTGTCCTTGTGTTGTTTTAACTCGAACGTAGCGCTGGGCCATAGTATTTTAGATTTTAGATTTTGGATTTTAGATTAAACTATACTGAGAACTAAAGATGGCTCTAGGGATAATATCATGTCTTGTAAAATAACTGTTATAAGTTTGTATAAGTTTGTAGTGGGGACTGAAGTCCTCAGATTTTTATGAAGATTGAAGTCCGATGCTGCAAACCAATTTTGCTGCGATCGTTTGAGCCGACATCCTGCTAATTATTAAAAATTTATTACTCGATCGACCTTTGGGATTTTTGCTGTATCATTTTTAACCCGCTTTCAGTACAAATTCCGTGCAGCGCTTTGTCCCAGGAGTCAACGGGTAGCTGGGCTAGCAAGGCAAATTCAAAGATTGTGGCGATCGCCATTTTCGCTCGCCACTCTGGTAAAGTTAGCATTCGATCGTAATAGCCGCCGCCGTAACCCAAGCGATAGCCGCGAACATCGCAACCAACGGCGGGTACGAGGATTAAATCTACTTCTGAACAATCTATTTTAGGAGCATCAGGCAGTGGTTCGAGTATGCCATAAGCTCCACTATGTAAAGCATCTCCGGGCTGCCAGATGTGCCAGGATAGCTCTTTCCCGACACAGCGGGGAAATCCCCATTTGCGGGGAGTTGCAAACAAGGGACTTAAATCTGGTTCTTGGCGAAAACTGAAGTAGGCGAGGATTGTTTTTGCTTGGGCGAATAGGGGCGAGTTTTGCAGGTGATTGCAGAGGATTTCGCTCTTTTCTCTCCACTCTTGTGCTGATAGGGATTTGCGGGTGTTGAGGAGCGATTTTCTTAATTCAGTTTTAGTTAATGAAGGTTCAGGAGCGTTCATATTTCAGATTAAATCAGTTTAAAAGAATGCGAAAAAACCTAGGAAGACGGCTAAAAAGGGTAGAGAAACAGCTAAAAAAGATAGGACACGACAGTGCGGTGTCCTACAAATATCATGGGTAATTAACCGAATTTCAGAATATATCTTGTCTCGCCACAGCGTAGGGAAGCGGCACTGCCGCTTCCTACAGATATCACGGTAAATTAACCGAATCTGATAGCATATATTGTCTCAACACAGTACATTATAGGCCTGTTAAATTTCAAACTGATTCCCATTTCTTTGACCTTGGCATTTGAATACTATGATTTGTCTAGGATTTGCGATCGAGACGAATCGCTTGTTCCAAAGCAGTTTTTTCCCTGGATCTCCGCAGGTAAGGCTGCAACTTAGCAACATCCCACCCAGTCAATATCTGCATATCTTCCAAATTCATACCCCGCATTAACATCTCCACGCACCAGGTTTGTTGAGTTTGTTCGATCGCGATCGCCTCTGCTTCAACACCCACCAATCCCGCAGTCAATTCTTCCCACAGTTCTACTAAATCATTTTCCGACAGGGGTTTTCCAGTTCGATTTAAAAACAAAGCTGACTCGCTATCTTTCCGGCTTTTCAACCACTGAGTCAGCGGATTGTTAGTATAAGAACCGTAGCGCTTGCCCAAAATCCATTGATTTACGGGAACTTGCCGCCCCAAACCTTGGGTGACTTGCAGCAGTTGTTGGCGAGAATCGCTGATGTGGTGCGATCGCTCCAACCCAACAATCTCATCTTTACTCAATCCCGATCCAAACAAAACATATACTAAAGCATATTGTTGGATTCCCAGCTTTTTTGCTCGCTGCAAAATGGCAGCGACTAAATTTGCTGGCAAATCTAACACATTTTCCCCAGCAGTTTTTTTGATCGCCAACTCCGATTTAACTGCAAATTGATTCTGGGCGATGGGGCTGTCCCGAATTTGGGCGCCAAATCCGCCAGACGCAGGCAAAATCCCAGCTTCCACCTTCCGATTCTCACTCAAAAAACTAGCATTCTCCTTTTCTTCCTCCTCATCAAAAGACGATACAGCCCCGTGCAAAAACAGCGTGACTAAATTTTCCAAAAAATCCTCCCGATCATGCCAAAGTTCGTGAAATTCGCTAGTAAACTCAATCACCGCATATCCCACCAACATTCCGTTGAGTAAACTCGCAAGCTGTTCGGCGCTCAAATGTGTGTGCAACTTCTCGCGATCGATCGCAGCAGCAAAATATTCTGCTGCATAACGGTTGGCTTCGGTAAAGCCTCTACCCAACGCCGCGCGGTTTTCTGCGGGGTACTTTCCGGCTTCGCCCACCACCGATCGCACGACTTCTGGAACCCGTTCCAGCGCCTGTAAACACGCAATAGCGTAGTCTTTGAGCGTTTCATGAATGCTGCTAGTCTGATTTGTCCGATCGACTAAACTTTCACCCAACTTAGTAAATACGGCAGCCTCTTCAATGACTGCCAAAAGCAAGCCGTGCTTGCTACCAAAATTCCGAAATAGCGTTACCTCATTAACTTCAGCTAATTCTGCAATTTGCTTAGTCGTGGTTTCGGTAACTCCCCGAGAGACAAATAACTCTAGCGCTGCAACGATTAAACGCTGCCGAGTTGGATTCCGTTGAGCGGCCATACAATAAATTGCAAGTTAGACTTGCATAAAAAGGAAACGCCTGTTAAGCTGAATATGTAAGTAAAACTTGCATTTTCTATTCCGCCTGTAACGGTATGCTTTCGCGAGCATCAGTTTTAACCAGTGTATAGGGGAAGGTCGATCGTTGTTTCGTTAGCAGATCGCCGTTATCTAAAATAAAAATTTCATGACTTATAATTCCGTCGAAACGGCCCTTGAGGGCAAACAGCCGATCGCATTTAACTGGACGACTGCGGCATTTTTTGGGATAATACACGGCTTAGCATTATTAGCCCCCTGGTTTTTTTCTTGGTCTGCTTTAGGTGTAGCGATATTGCTGCACTGGCTATTTGGCAGCATTGGGATTTGCTTGGGATATCACCGAATGTTAACTCATCGTAGCTTCCAAGTGCCTTCTTGGTTAGAATATGCGATCGCCACAATAGGTGCTTTAGCCTTACAAGGCGGCCCGATTTTTTGGGTTTCTGGACACCGCCAGCATCATCTCTACACAGAAGATAACAATAAAGATCCTTACTCCGCGCGGCGCGGTTTTTGGTGGAGTCACATGATGTGGATATTTTACCCGCACCAAGAGTTTTTTAATTACGAAACTTACAAAAAATACGCTCCAGATTTAGCTAAAGATCCATTTTACCGCTGGTTAGATCGCAACTTTCTGATACTGCAAATTCCTGTAGGAATCTTGCTGTACCTAATTGGCGGTTGGTCATTTGTGATTTACGGCGTATTTCTCAGGGCAGTTTTGCTGTGGCACAGCACTTGGTTAATCAACTCTGCGAGTCACATGACAGGCTACCGCACTTTCAAATCTCACGACAATTCTCGCAATCTTTGGTGGGCAGCAATTCTCACCTACGGAGAAGGCTGGCACAACAACCATCACGCTTATCCAAATGTAGCAAAAGCTGGATATAAATGGTGGGAAATTGACATGACTTGGTGGGCGATTAAAATTTTACAAGTGCTAGGTTTAGCCAAGAAAGTTGTACTACCACCGCATACTGCTGCAAGTTCAAAGCTTTAATTATTAGACTTACAAAGTTCGTAGTGAGGACTTTAATCCTTCTGGGAGCATCTCATTTTTGCCAAACTGAGATGCTCCCGTCCTTCTTTTTCGCTCGGAAGAAAATCCGAACACTCAAACAGATTGGTTCGTAAAAAGGATTTCAGTCCTTCTTTTTCGATCGCACGAAAAACCTCACTACGAACCAATTTTATTAAAAATAGATATTTGCCCATCCTACAATGGTTATGAAATTAGTCATTATTCATTTGTGATTAAGCACTTTCCTCAATTAAAGCCGCTTCCGCATCCCGCCGCCTATTCATTCCCCTGGCAATTGAAGTACCCACCCAAATCCGTTTCATTTCCCGGATTTGTTCAGCAATGCCCTTCACATCTTTTTTCTGCACTAAATCCCGGATGGCACGCATTTCCCGGCGGCGGTTTCCCTCCATACTCGTGCCGCGATTGAACACCAAACTTACCAATCCGCCTTGAACATCTGCAGGCAATTCTTCAAAACCGGGAAATGCTTCTTTAGTAAAATTGTAAAATTTTGGGATAGTTACAATATTAAAAACTTCCCACGCTAATTCCCAAGAAATAAGAATGTCTCGCACGCTAGCTAAACGGCTTTTTGCAGTTTCTCCTTTCAAGCCGCAGCAGTTACTCAAACGTTTTTGATCTGCATCTCCTAATTTATGCCAATCTTGGTTAAAAACTTCTACACTGTTGTAACCTAGATCGTAGCCGATGCCGATCGTAATTCCCGATGCTGCTTCCGGCCAAGTTGGACGCTGCAACAGCTTTTCGTAATATTCCCGCCCGCCGCCAACCTCGAATTCTAAAATTAGCCCGATCGCCCTGTCTGATAAAAGTGACAACCGCAAAGGTTCTCCGGGGAACAACGCAGCTAGCGTTTTGGGGCCCGCAATTCCGTCAGCTAAAAACCCTTGATTGCTTTGAAACTGTTTAAGGGATGCTTCAGTTTTCGGCCCAAATTGACCATCGGCACTTCCTGGATTCAAACCTAACTCCAGCAAGCGTTTTTGCAGTTTCACAACATCGGAACCCGATGCACCTAATTTTATAGTTTGCACAACCTGTTTTCCTGTAATGCGATCGGCACAATAATTTTTGCTTGATATTGTACCACAACCAGGATTTCCCAAACTATTTGATTAATTCTGCCTCAGTCAGCAGAGCAAAATCTCGCGGATTTTGTAGCACGAAACAGTCATTTTCTTTAATTAAATCACCAAAACAGGTAACTGGCGATCGCGCTTCATAAGCCTTGAGGGCCAACTGATAATCAGATCCGCTCAATTCCAGATTAATTTTTCTCAGCTTCCCCACGACAAATCCCATTAATGTAATTTTGGCCGGAGATTCTGCCCCGTGCACTTTATTAATCCATCCCGAGATTGCAACATTAGGTAAAACCGTGATTAAATCGCTGAGAATATCTAGCTGAGAACGATTTTCCACCACTTCTATTGCTTTTAAGTTCCGACACATCACCTCGGCAAAATCATCAAAATCTTGGTGAGGGGAAACCAATACTTCCCCCTCCTGACTCACTGAATTTTTCTTACTCCAAATGAATCCGTCATAAAATTGACGAGCTTTATGCCAGCCATTTATCTGTAAGTATTTCTCTAACACATTTGGCTCAATTGTTTTCAGAATGTGACTATCTCTTACAGTTACTTTCATGGCAAACTTCCCTCGCTAATGCGCTGTATCATTGACTTAAGAGCTTCTATTGTAAACTGATTGGTGCGGGGTAAAGAAACAGTCACATTTGCTATATTTTGTGTTTCTGGCTGTCCCCGCAATGACATCCAGTAGGCACAACTTCTCATGCACAGTTCAGATTCTGACTGCTGCAACCAGTCTTCTAGATTTTCTGGTACTAAAACTACAACTAAGATTCTAGGTACTAGGGTATTCCTTCTCAAATCGTTGTAGTTTTTGAGTTTGAGCGGATATCGGATGTAGTCGCCATCCATCACGTCCCTTGAAGTACATTTTAATTGTAACTTCAACTCTGGAAAATAAACGCTTCCCTCACCGCTGCCAGCCGTGATTTGTAGGTCGATGCTGTCGAAGTCTAATTCTAACAGATCGATCGAGAAACCTGCCACGGCTGCAACCGCACGCACATAAGCTTTGCTAAAAAGTTCTTTCTGCTGGTTCAGTTCCATTGCCAAATAAACATCTGCGAAAATAATATATTTTACAATAAAAGTGTTCTACAAGTAATTATTGTAGGAGAACTCTCCCCAAAAGGCGATCGATTGGTATAAATTCTTATTCTTAGTCTGCGGAGGCAAACATCGTTTGTATAGTAGCGGTTTCAACCCCTGAATATCATTTAAAAAAGCCCCGGTTTCTTCAAAAAACCGGGGTTTTATACACTCAAACTGCGTGTTTGCGATACCAATCAATGGTATTTTTCAACCCTTCCTTAAAGCCCATTTCAGCCACAAAACCAAACCTTTCCTTAGCCCTTTCGGTATCCAAACAGCGGCGCGGCTGACCGTTCGGTTTGTCTGTTTCCCAAACAATTTCTCCCTCAAATCCCATCAATTCGCAAATCGTTTCTACTAATTCGCGAATTTTAACTTCGCTATTTGTTCCCAAATTAACCGGGTCAGATTCATTGTAAGATTGAGCCGCCATCACAATCCCGCGCGCGGCATCTGTGGAATACAAAAACTCGCGGCTGGGGCTGCCGTCGCCCCAAACTGGCAATGTTTTGTCTCCCCTTTCTTGGGCTTCGTAGACTTTGCGAATTAATGCGGGGATGACGTGGGAACTTTTCGGGTCAAAGTTATCTTCCGGGCCGTACAAATTGACTGGTAGCAAGTAGATACCGTTGAATCCGTACTGCTGGCGGTAGGATTGCAGTTGCACTAATAAGGCTTTTTTTGCTATTCCGTAAGGTGCGTTGGTTACTTCGGGATATCCGTTCCAGAGGTCGTCTTCTTTGAAGGGAACTGGGGTTAAGTTGGGATAGGCGCAAATGGTACCGACGCAGACGAATTTTTCGACTCCTGTTTCGTAGGCTGCGTGGATTAGTTGCGCGCCCATCATTAAATTGTCATAAAATAGTTCTGCCGGTTTGAGTTGGTTTAAACCGATGCCACCAACGTGGGCTGCTAGGTGTATGATGATGTCTTGTTGGTCGGCGGCGCGCTTGCAGTTTTCCATGACGCGGAGGTCGCAGTCGCGCGATCGCGTTACCGAAATTTTATCAGCATCCGCCCCTGTTTTGACTAACTGGTCGATTACCTGACGGCCTAGGAAACCCGCGCCACCGGTGACTAGAATGCGCTTGTTGCTTAAATCCAAGCTTGTCATAATTTGATCCTGGGGATTTTGAATAAAGGTCGATCGACAATTTTCTGTCTAAAAATGCTACCGCTACACAACTTGGAGCGATCGCGCTTGTTTTTCCTGCTCAGTAAAAATATAACCAAACTCGCCCTAGTGGATCTACATTAACTCAACTAGGACGAGCGATCGCCCAACTACCAATTTTGTTGAACGAAAATAGCTGTCAAGCAGTCGCGGTGACTGCTGAGTTTCGCGCCTCAATCAAATCCGTTACCAGAACCTCGTTCCTGCTTTTCTAAAGCTGTGATGTCAGCATCTACCATCAAATGCACTAACTCTTCAAAAGTTACAGAAGGTTCCCAATTTAACTGCTGGCGCGCCTTAGTTGAATCGCCAATCAACAGTTCGACTTCTGCCGGACGCAAGTAGCGTTCGTCAAACTCGACATATTTTTGCCACTCTAAATTGACGTAATTAAAGGCTAAATCGAGAAATTCTTTAATCGAATGGGTCTCGTTGGTAGCAATGACATAATCGTCCGGTTTGTCTTGTTGCAGCATCAGCCACATCGCCCGCACGTAGTCTTTAGCATAGCCCCAGTCCCGCTTGGAATCGAGATTGCCCAAGTAAATCTTTTTCTGCTTGCCGGCGACAATTCTGGCAACGGCGCGAGTAATTTTGCGAGTTACAAAAGTTTCGCCGCGACGGGGAGATTCGTGGTTGAACAAGATGCCGTTGCAGGCAAAAAGTCCGTAAGATTCGCGATAATTTACTGTTTGCCAGTGAGCGTAAACTTTAGCGCAGGCGTAGGGACTTCTGGGATAAAAAGGAGTTGTTTCCTTCTGCGGAACTTCCTGCACCAAACCAAACATTTCCGAAGAACCTGCTTGATAAAACCGCACTTCTATGCCCGTGCGGCGCTGGTAGTCCCGAATTGCTTCTAGCAGGCGCAATACTCCCATTCCTACTGTGTCAACCGTATATTCCGGCGAGTCAAAACTGACTCTGACGTGGGATTGAGCGCCTAAGTTATAAATTTCTACCGGCTGAACTTCTTCTAATATCCGGCGCAGAGTAGTGCCGTCGGTTAAGTCGCCGTAGTGCAGAAATAACTGTGCGTCCGCGCTGTGAGGATCGACATAAATGTGATCTATGCGATCGGTATTGAAACTAGAACTCCGCCGGATAATGCCGTGAACTTCATATCCTTGATCTAAAAGTAATTCGGTCAAGTAGGAGCCGTCTTGACCTGTAATACCTGTTATTAGCGCTCGCTTGCGTTGCGTCATCTGATTTTCCTTTTACAGGCTGTGTTAATTAATTTGGGACGTTCCGGCCAGAGGATGTTGTTCCCTGGCGATCGCATTTTCAAGCTCTAGATTAACTCACAATTGTGCGATCGTCATCAACAAAATGTGAATGTTTTGACAAAGAGTTTGCCACTTGCTGTCAGTAGTCAGCATCAGCGGCCAGTAACAAACAAAACTAACTACCGATTGCTGACTGCAGACAATAATTAATATGCGCCGTTATTTTTGGGAAAAATTACAACTCCAATTGTTTTGAAAAGAATCCACATATCCATCCAAAGGTTTTTGTCCTTGGCGTAATAGAGGTCGATTTGGACTCGCTGGGGATAGGGAATGTCGTTGCGACCGGACACTTGCCACAAGCCTGTAATTCCAGGTCTGATGGTAAGAATTTTGTTGATGTGACGGCCGTATTTCGGCAGTTCTTCTTCAACTAGAGGTCTCGGCCCGACGACGCTCATATCTCCTTTTAAAACATTCCAAAACTGGGGAAATTCGTCCAAACTGGTCATTCGTAAAAATCTTCCAATCCAGGTAATTCGAGGGTCTTGTTTGAGTTTGAAATTGTCCTCAAACTCTTGACGCAAATGCGGAGATTTTTCCATGATTTCCAGCAATATATCGTCCGCATTTTCCACCATCGTTCTGAATTTAAGGCAATAAAACATTTTACGGTTTTTGCCTACTCGTTCCTGTACGTAAAAAATAGGCCCGGACGAGCTTAAGGCGATCGAAAGAGCCAAAAGCAGATAAACCGGAGCAAACAGGAGCAGAACCGATGAGGAAAACAGGATATCAAATAGCCGCTTGAAAAATTCTCCGTCGAGACTCTGTAGAGAACGAGTTATGCGTCTGTCTCCGTCGAGGACAGGCCCAAAACCGCGTCTCGCGATCGCTCGAATTACCTTACCGGAGATTAGTTGGCTGTCGGCAGTCATCTTACTCCTTCACTTCACACCACACACAGTCTCGATCATAAAGCCTCAAGACGCTTTGTTCTCTGAATTATGTTTCCAATACTCAATTTTCTGCATTCAGAAGAAGGAAGAAGTCCGAGGGAAGTCGGAAGAAGGAAGAAGGAAGAATGGACAAGGTACTTATGTAGAGCGGTTTTGAGGGCTTCGGAAGTAATTACGGAATATTTTCCCACTCTCCCTCTCTCCCCCTCTCAACTCCCAGACTTGGTAAAATCGCGGGAAGAAGTCCGAGGGAAGTCGGAAGAAGGAAGAAGGAAGAATGGACAAGGTACTTATACAGAAAGGCTTTGAACGTTTCTGAAGCCATTCAGAAGAACGAAGATTTTGCCCCTCTCCCCCTC